>CAZCYS010000031.1:0-13161 GCA_964502825.1 uncultured Hydromonas sp.
CGCGCCTTGATGCGCATATTGATGTCTTTCGAGACCAATACGACTGTGCGGTCTTTGTGCTGCGTTTGCATGGCGTGCACGACACCGAGAATTTGGTTGTCGGCTTTGCCCACGGGCAATGCTTTGATCAATTCGGCATCACTGCTGCTGATCAATTGGGTTTGGAAAAACAGTCGGCCCAGCTGGTCGGTGAAGCTGATTTTATTGAGCGTGTTCAGCGGGATGCCTTGTTCCAAATCGTTCGGGCTGGCAGCCATCAACTGATCGAGCATACGCGAGACCGAGCGACCATTGCGCGCGGTTTCGGTCGTGCCTTTTTTGTGCGCGTCGAGTTCTTCCAAAGCAATCAGCGGAATGTAAACGTCGTGCTCCTCAAAGCGGAACAAGCAGCTCGGGTCGTGCAACATGACGTTGGTATCGAGTACGAATAATTTTTTTCCGTCGTTTTGTTCGAATTTTCGCCGCGCGCGTGAATGAGGTGCTTTTTTCGACGTGGTCGGCTGTTTGGCTAATTGCGCGGTTGCGTTTGAGGAGACGGCCTTGGATGCATGATTCGGTGTGTGTTTCGGCACATTTTGAGGCGTCACTTTTTGAGTAGCAGGCGCAGTTGCACCGCTCACGGTTGAGATCGGTTTTGCCTTGGCAGCAGGCGGTGCGCTGTGCGTCGTGGTTTGGTGCGGCTTCTGTGCAGCGTGTGCCGGTGTTGCGGCGTGCGTTTGGCTCGGTTTGGCTTGCGTAGTCGAGGCTGTGGTTGAAACTGCGGTTGAAGCGGGTACTTGTTCGGAGAGCGGGGTAGTGCTCGGTGTCATGCGGGGTGTCGCATTAGACGTTGCGTTGGACGTCAGTTGCGTTAATAAGCTGCCTTTTTTGCTCGGGGCTTTGGGTAGTGGCATGGTGCGTCGCTCTCCGTTGGGTGGTTAATATGACTGATAGGTCATTGTACGATGTGACTGTGACATCTTTTTGTCATGTGTCAATCATTTGACAGCGTGCGCACAAAGGCCAGAACCTCGTCCACATGACCGTCCACTTTGACTTTGCGCCATTCGTGGATGAGCGTGCCTTTGGCATCGATGACAAAGGTGCTGCGCTCAATGCCGACGACTTGTTTGCCATACATCATTTTTTGCTTGATGACGTCAAACTGGCGGCACAGCGCTTCTTCGGGATCGCTGATCAGCTCGAACGGCAGCTCCAGATTGGCCTTGAAGCGGTCATGTGATTTGAGCGAGTCGCGCGAAATACCGAAAATCACGGTGTTGGCTTGGGTGAATGATGCGAAGTTTTCACGAAACGCGATGGATTCGTTGGTGCAGCCGGGCGTGCTGTCTTTCGGATAGAAATACAAAATCACTGTTTTGCCACGGTAATCGGACAGTTTGAACGGCTGATATTCGCCTGCGGTGGCGGTGGTCATGTGTAGATCAATGTCTGTGACAACGTGATTCAGAGATGCGTTTGTGCTCATGGTGTTCCTTTATCAAAAATATTTTGAAATCAATTATTTAACATTTGTCATATTCATCAATTGTCCGTCGTGGGCAGCAAAATCAATGCCAGTACGCGGCGGTCTTCGCTAATCAGCACATTGTACGAGCGCGCGGCAGCACCTGAAGTCATGCACTCCACACCGATGCCGGCTTGGTAAAACGGCGCCAGTACGCTCGGTGGCAAAAATGCCTGACGGTTACCCGTACCGATGATCACCACCTCAGGTTTTTCGCCATTGTCACTGCACTGGCCGCTGAGCATCTCTTGCCAAATCGGCAGATCGGCGCTGCTCAGCTCCTGTACGGTGCGCATGGGCAGGGTTTTGACCGTGCCAATGGGCGGGATCAACAGGCTGCTGTGATGCGGTACTTTATTGATGGCAATTTCACCGTCCACGCACGAGGTAATGGTGTTTTGCAATGGGTTGGGTTGGGCTTCTGCGAACATAATTTAATAAAATTTAATGTTTATTTAAATTTATCCAGAATATTTTTTGAAAACCATCAAAAAATAGACTTTTATATGGAAAAATGCGGGGAACAGGCGTATACTGTTGCAGTGCAAAAAAATCAGTGTGCGAACACCGAATGTTTGCACGAGTTTGAGGCATTTTAGCAAGTTTTGCGTGTGTATTCGGATTAAATCACCAATAAATATCACATCAAACCGGATCCGCCATGAATTCATGGTTTTGCCTTTGCGAATAAGCAGAATAAGTATTTATCCCGTTCATTTAACTTTACGATTAATTATCATGCGTCCCATCATCCAATCTCATAAACTCGACAATGTTTGTTACGATATCCGCGGCCCGATCATGCAAAGGGCGCAACAAATGGAGGCCGATGGGCAGCGCATCATCAAACTGAACATCGGTAATTTGGCCGCATTCAAATTCGAAGTACCCGAGGAGATGGAGCAGGATTTGGCGCGTAACATCAGCCAAGCGGGTGGCTACACCGACTCCAAAGGGATTTTCTCCGCGCGCAAGGCGATTCAGCACGACGCGCAACAAAAAAATATCAAAGGCGTGACCTTGGACGACATCATCGTCGGCAACGGCGTGTCCGAATTGATCGGCTTTGTCATGCAAGGTTTGCTCAACCCGGGCGATGAAGTGCTCGTGCCGTCCCCTGATTATCCTCTGTGGACGGCCGCGACCAGTTTGGCCAGTGGTACACCGGTGCACTATTTGTGCGAAGAGGAAAACGGCTGGAATCCGTCGATCAGCGACATTCGCGCCAAAGTCACGCCGAATACCAAAGCCATTGTGGTCATCAACCCAAACAATCCGACCGGCGCGATTTACTCGACCGAAGTACTGCTCGACATCATTCAGGTGGCGCGTGAAAACGGCTTGGTTGTGATGGTGGATGAAATTTACGATAAAGTTTTGTACGACGGTCACAAACACGTTTCCATGGCTTCGTTGGCCAATGATGTATTTTTTATCACCATGGGTGGACTGTCGAAAAACTACCGCGCCTGTGGCTACCGCGCCGGCTGGATGATTTTGTCGGGCGCGAAAGAAGCGGCGAAAAACTACATCGAAGGGCTGGTGTTGCTCGCCTCCATGCGCCTGTGCGCCAATGCGCCGGGTCAACATGCGATTCAAACCGCGCTCGGCGGTTATCAAAGCATCAACGATCTGATTGCCGAGGGTGGTCGTTTGCGTCGCCAGCGTGATTTGGCCTACGACATGATCACCGCGATTCCGGGCGTGAGCTGCGTCAAGCCGAACGCCGCCATGTACCTGTTCCCGAAACTGGATCCGAAGATTTACCCGATTCAAAACGATCAAGAGTTCGTACTCGAATTTTTAGAGCGTGAAAAAGTGCTGGTGGTGCAAGGCACCGGCTTTAATTGGGTGAAAAACGATCATCTGCGCTTTGTGTTTTTACCGCATGAAGAAGAGCTCAAAGAAGCGATCAAACGCTTCGCGCGCTTCCTCGCTTTTTACCGTGAACGCGCGGGGACGAATCATCTGATCGAGGCCGAAGCGACGCCCGGCTAAATGATAGGCATGGACAAGCCCGACTCTGCGGATTCGGGCT
The DNA here is from genome assembly GCA_964502825.1 of uncultured Hydromonas sp. Lineage (GTDB taxonomy): Bacteria > Pseudomonadota > Gammaproteobacteria > Burkholderiales > Burkholderiaceae > CTSOIL-112. The sequence goes on from CAZCYS010000031.1 coordinate 3,546, forward strand.
TTTTTATTCACCGATATTGCTTTTGTGCTTGGGTAGACTTTATCATGCACAGGTAATCCTTCTTTAGAAATGATTTTATGTCCGAACTCGACCTACATCCTCCCTTAACGATTGCCTGCGTACAAATGGTCTCCTCAACCACGGTGCAAGATAACCTTGATGCAGCCGCGCGCGGTATTGCGCAGGCGGCGGACATGGGCGCGCAGGTGGTGGTATTGCCCGAATATTTTTGTATCATGGGGCAAAAAGACACGGATAAAGTGGCAGTGGCCGAAGACTATCGCGCCGATCTGCCCGATGACAGCACGCCGATTCAATTGGCGATGCAAATGCTTGCCAAACAACATCAGGTCTATGTGATCGCGGGCACGATTCCGCTCAAATGTCCCGATGCAGACAAGGTGTACAACACCACCTTGGTCTACGCACCCGATGGCGCGGTGGTGGCGCGCTACGACAAAATCCACTTGTTTGGCTTTAATAACGGTATGGAGTCCTACGACGAGGCGCGCACGATTTATGCGGGTGATACCGCGCAAGCGCCTGTGGTGTGGGACAGCCCGTGGGGCAAAATCGGTTTGTCGATTTGCTACGACGTGCGCTTTCCCGAGCTGTATCGCGCGGCGCGTGATGTGATCGCTTGGGTAAACGTCGCGGCGTTCACATTCACCACCGGACAGGCGCATTGGGAATTACTCATGCGTACGCGTGCGGTGGAGAACCAATGCTATGTGGTGGCGTGCGGACAAGGCGGACGCCATGACAATGGCCGCCAAACCTTTGGCCACAGCATGATTATCGATCCGTGGGGTGTGGTGCAAGCCGTGCACGAAACCGGCGAAGGCGTGATCGCCGCACCGATCAAACTGTCTCGAATTGAGCGGGTGCGCAGCAGCATTCCGGCTCTGAGCCATCGCGTTTTATAAAGCGCAATCATCTGATTTTTAACCAACCCTTGAACTAACCTTTTAATAACCCTTTAGTTAACCTTTAAGCGAGGAAAATATGAACTGTGTGAATATCAACGATTTACCCCAAATGATGCGCCCGAACGAGCAAGGCTTTTTCGGTTCCTACGGCGGCGCGGTAGACCATCCGGTGCTGGCCGCAGAAATGGAAAAAATCAAAGCGGCGTTTTACGACATCATCCAGGACGACGAGTTTAAAAATGAAATGCAACGCTTGCAAGAAACCTACGTCGGTCGTCCATCCCCGATTTACCACGCGAAAAATCTCTCCAATCTGGTGCCGAATGGCGCACAGATTTACCTCAAGCGCGAAGACCTGAACCATACCGGCGCGCATAAAATCAATCACTGCATCGGCGAAGTCTTGTTGGCCAAAAAAATGGGCAAGAAAAAGGTCATCGCCGAAACCGGCGCAGGGCAACACGGTGTTGCCTTGGCCACGGCGGCCGCATTGGTCGGCCTCGAATGCGAAATTCACATGGGTGTGGTGGACATCGCCAAAGAGCATCCGAACGTCTCTCGCATGAAAATTCTCGGTTGTACACTGGTTCCCGTATCCGAAGGGGCGGGCACGCTCAAAGAAGCGGTGGACAGCGCGTTTGGCGCGTATTTGCAAGATCCGGTGAACACCATGTTTGCCATCGGCTCGGTGGTCGGGCCATCACCATTTCCTGAAATGGTGTCGTATTTTCAATCCATCGTCGGCTGCGAAGCGCGCCAACAGTTCGAACAAATGACCGGAAAATTACCGGACGAAGTGGCGGCCTGCGTGGGGGGCGGCTCGAATGCGATTGGTCTGTTCAGCGGATTTTTGGATGAAAAAGAGGTGCGCATCGTGGGTGTAGAGCCTGCGGGCGAAGGGCTGGACACCGGTCGTCATGCGGCGACATTGACGCTGGGCAAACCGGGACATATTCAAGGCTTCCGTTGCTATGTGTTGCAAGATGAACATGGCAACCCAGCGGCGGTACACTCCGTCGCATCCGGCTTGGATTATCCGGGGGTCGGGCCGGTGCATTGCCACCTGAAAGACATCGGTCGTGTGAACTACGAAACCGCAACGGACAAAGAAACCTTGGATGCATTCATGACGCTTTCACGCGAAGAGGGCATCATCCCTGCGCTGGAATCCTCACACGCCGTCGCCTATGCGCTGCGCCGCGCGCGCGAGCTGGGCGCGGAAGGTCAGGGCAAAACGATTTTGGTCAATTTGTCGGGTCGAGGCGATAAAGACATCGACTTTGTGATTCAAAAATTAGGTTTGTGATGGTAGAGAAAGGGGAATCAAATTCCCCTTTCAAATTGCTGACAAACCTTCTCAATGTCAAATTCAGTACAAAATCTAAGAAAAATGCCGTTATACCCGCGCAAGCGGGTATCCAGAAATTCTAATAGAAACAATTGGTTAGAGTCGCAAAATAGATTCCCGCTAAAATCATGCGGGAATGACGGAGCTTTTTTAGGCGTATGTACCACTTTGTCAACAGCCTCAAAGGGGAATCCAATTCCCCTTTTTGCTTTATGAAAGAATGATTATGACTATGCATACAATACAAATTGCTCGTTTATCTGTCGGGTCAATATACAAGCTGTTTGGGGTTGGTCTTTTAAGTTTTATGGTACCGTTTTCTACGCTGATGGGCGTATTGGCGCTTTTTGGGTTCAACACAGTGAGGTGGAATGGTCAGCCATTGACGGGTGCTTTGGGTTTATTGCTTAGTCCTTTTATAGGCTTATTTATTGCGGGCGTATTTACGTTGTTCGTAGGTACGTTGATTGCTTTAGGCTTATGGCTGTTCTCTTGGGTTCGGCCAATGACGCTAAAGGTCAAAGACTTAAAATAAGTTAAAGTATTATGTTATTTTTAGAGGGCTATTTATGTCGATTTCCGGTATCAGTCATATCACCTTTATCGTGCGTGATTTGGAGCGAGCCACACAGTTTTGGTGTGAGGGCTTGGGTGCGCAGATGGTGTATGACAGTGGCGAGCGGTATTTTTCCACCGCGCCTGAGCGATTTTTTGTGCTGGGCGGCGTGTGGATCGCGGTGATGCAGGGTGAGCCTGCCGAGCGCTCGTATCGGCATGTGGCGTTTGCTGTAGATGAGGCATCTTTGCCGGAGTATGAACGCAATTTGCAGCGGTTGGGCGTGCGTTTTCAGCCGCCTCGTCCGCGTGTCGCAGGCGAGGGATTATCGCTGTATGTGCATGATTTTGATGGCCATTTGATTGAGCTGCACACGGGGACGCTGGAGCAACGCTTGGTTAGTTATCGAGCGCTGAGTGATTGAATGTAATTGTTTGGGTTGGGAGTTTTATGCGTGTTTGGTCTTTACATCCGAAATACCTTGATCCGCAGGGTTTGGTTGCCTTGTGGCGTGAGTCGTTGCTCGCGCGGGCGGTGCTCAAGGGCGAAACGAAAGGCTACCGCCAGCATCCGCAGTTGCTGCGATTCCAACAGCATGCGGATCCGCTGGGCGCGATGGAGTGCTATTTGCAGGCTGTATATGCCGAGGCGGTGGCGCGGGGTTATCGCTTTGATGCGAGCAAAGTGCAGGCTGAGTCTTTATCGGCCATCGCGCGCATGACAGTGACTGAGGGACAATTGGCGTATGAGTGGGCGCACCTGTTGCGCAAGTTGTCCGCGCGCTCACCCGCGGTGTATGAACAATGGGCGGGTGTGGTAACGCCCGAATGCCACCCTTTGTTTGTGCCAGTGGCGGGTGAAGTTGAGGCTTGGGAAAAAGTGTTGTGAGCAGCCATCTGATGCGTTGACAAGTTATATTCATCCGTCAACGCTAAGATGTATCGTGCGTTTAATCAAGGCGTTCATTGTGAGGGACGTACTAATTATTGATAAAAGGATTCGTTATGAGTTTTCTGCAAAAAAGTGTGTTGGGTGCGTGTGCATTAGCCGTTATGGGGTGTGTCAGCGCACCGGCGCAACGTCCGGCTGACACTGCTCCAGCAACCAAGCCACAGGCTTCCGCTCCGGGTGCGACAACTACTCAGCAGCTGTTGGGTTCGTATGCGTCCGAAGGCTACGACAAACGGGCACAAGGTTACGATTGGGTCGGTGTAACGGTTGCTCCTGCGGATCAGAAGCAGCTGCGCATTGCCGTACGCTCACGCGCGGATAAAAAGAAACCAACCTGCACGTTTGATGCGGTGGTACAGCCACTCAGCCCGACGGTGTATCAAGCGTCAGTGGAAGGCAAAAACATTCTGTTCACCTTTGCCCGTGATACGGTCACCATCTCGACGAAATCCGATGCGGATCGCGGCGTGCTGAATTATTACTGCTCCGGTGGCGGTAGCTTGGCCGACACTTACCGCAAAATCAATGGCGAACTCGATCAGCGCCAAGTCGATCCACGCGTATTCCAGAAAAATTTAAACTCATGGAATCAGGTGGGTTTTAACGTAAGTGCTACGGGGGCAGGCTCTACTCAGCAGTTGACCATCCAGCCTTACGGATTTAAAGTGGACAATAGCAAAATCACAATGCCAGTCGATGGCCAAGTGGTGGGTGCTGAATTGGGCGACCTCAATGTCGATGGCTATCCTGAATTGCTGGTGTATACGCAATCAGCTGGCAGCGGTAGCTATGGTAATGTAATTGCGTATTCATCCAATCGCAATAAGTCATTGAGCCAAGTCCCTTTCCCGAATATTGCTGATCACGCCAAAGCGGGCAAAGGCTATATGGGGCACGATGAATTTGCTGTGGTGGAAAATACGTTTGTACAACGTTTCCCTGTCTATGCTCCTCAAGATACGAATAGCCGCCCGAGCACCGGCATAATGCGCCAAATCCAATACAAAATGCGCGATGGCGAAGCGTCACGTCAATTTGTGATTGACCGCATTGTGGAATATCCGATGGATTGATGAGTGCTCAAGGATGTGTTTTGAGTAAAAAGCCTCCGATGTCGGAGGCTTTTTTTGTGGTGTTTCTGATGAGTGGAGTTGGCGGCTCAGTGCTGCGTCAGCACCGGCCTATCGTTTGCCTGCACCCCATTTGTTTTTGGCCAACTGGTATATATAAATGAGTGCGCCCAGTACAATCAGCAAAAAGCCAATTGGCAGCAGACCAAACGGCTCATGCAAAACACCTTGCGCATCGACGGTAGAGCCGATCAAATTGAACGCGAGCAGGCACAGCGCACCAGCCACGAGCAGGAGAAAAGCGGTTTTTTTCAGCATAGTTGGTTTCCTCATCCATTTTTGTTCGTATGGGTTTAATACGCACAGTTTAACTCCAAAGATGCGATTTGGTTGACGCTGGGATGAATGAGTTTGGACGTGTTGTAAGTCATTCATTATTTATTGCTTGCGCAGACTTAATGTTATAATATAACAATTAAAATCAATCCCTACTGATAACATCATGAACAATGCTCAATTTCTTCAATCCGCAGCCGAACATTGCCTGAAAAACGGTGCGAATCTGACCGATTTGCGTCGCCAAGTTCTTGATTTGGTTTTGGCGCACGACGGTGTGGTTAAAGCCTATCAAATTCTGAGTGATTTGCAGCAGGCACGCGGCTCGGCCGCGCCGCCGACGGTGTACCGCGCTTTGGAGTTTTTGGTGGAGCAGGGGATTTTGCACCGTGTCGAGGCGCTCAATGGCTATGTGGTGTGCCGTCATTTGGACTGCGCGCATCCGAGTGTGATTCTGACTTGCCGCGATTGTGGCAAAGTCGATGAAATGGCGGCGGATGAAGGTTTCATGACCTTGCGTCAGTTATGCGCTGGTCATGGGTTTGAAATGGACGAGCAGCAATTATTGCTCAATGGCCGTTGCGTGCAGTGCAGCGAACAGATTAAAAAATCATAACAAGGCTGTTGGTACATTTTCCTTCCTTTTGCATTTCTCTTGCCAAAGAGCGAAGGCAAAAGCGGCGCCGAACCCGTCATCATTCAGCACATTATATTCAGCAAAGTTCTATGAAAATTCCTAAATTAAATCTTCTCACCATGTCCGTCGTGACTCGGCTCGCGCTGGCGGCGGGGCTGTTGGCGCTGCTGTGGCTGGTGATTGCGTGGGCCTTGGGTTGGACAGCGGGTGACTCAGGGGGTGCGCGATGAGCGTGTACGTGAGCAATATCACGGTCAGTTATCAGCGCCGTCCCGCCGTGCATCACGTCAGCGGACGCTTTGAATGCGGCGTGGCAACGGCCATCGTCGGGCCGAATGGTGCAGGCAAAAGTACTTTACTCAAGGCCATTGCGGGGATTTTGCCGCTCGATCATGGCAAGGTGGCTTTGAGCGATTGCTCACCGAATGAGATCGCTTATCTGCCACAGAAGGCGGAGATTGATTTGTCGATGCCGATGACGGTATTTGAGCTGGTGGCGACAGGTTTGTGGCGACGCATGGGCGCGTTTGCGGGCATGGATGAGGCGGGTTTGGCACGGGTGGAACAGGCGTTAGAACAGGTGGGCATGCAGGGTTTTACTGCTCGGCCTTTGGCGGCGTTGTCGATTGGGCAATTGCAACGGGTGTTATTTGCGCGGATTTTGGTGCAGGATGCGCCGGTGATTTTGCTCGATGAGCCGTTCAATGCGGTGGATGCGAAAACCACGGAGGTGTTGCTGGGTTTGGTACATCGTTGGCAAGAGGAGCAGCGCACGGTGATCGCGGTGCTGCATGATTTTGAGCAGGTCAAGCGGTATTTTCAAAGTGCCTTGCTGCTCGCGCATGAGGTGGTGGCGTGGGGCACGCCGAATGAGGTGCTGACTGCACAAAACTTGATGCGGGCGAATGAGCGCTGCGCACATTGGTTCGATGAGGGTGAGGTCTGTTTGACCGATGAGCAGTTGAATGTGCAGGCGATTTATGTCGAGCAGCTCTCGCACGATCATCACACGCACGACCATCATTCGCACGACCATTCGCACGATGATGGCCATACTCATGGCGAACATGCGCACACGCATTCGGGAGGGCGCGTATGAGTTTGTATCAGATGCTGATTGCACCGTTTGCCGATTTTGCCTTTATGCGCCGTGCTTTGGCTGGTTGTTTGGCTTTGGCTTTGGGCAGCGGGCCGGTGGGTTTGATGCTGGTGTTGCGCCGCATGAGCTTGATGGGTGACGCGATGAGTCATGCGGTTTTGCCCGGCGCGGCCTTGGGCTTTATGTGGTTCGGCTTGAGTTTGCCAGCCATGAGTGTCGGTGGCTTTTTCGCCGGTGTGGTGGTGGCGATGTTGGCAGGGCTGGCAACGCGTTTTTCAAATTTGAAAGAGGATGCGAACTTTGCGGCGTTTTATCTGATGGCCTTGGCCTTGGGTGTGCTGATGATTTCCAAATCGGGCAATCAGGTGGATTTGATTCACATTTTGTTTGGCTCGGTGTTGGCGGTGGATACGGCGGCGTTGCTGTTGATGGGCATGGTCTCGACGGTTTCCTTGCTCGGCTTGGCCGTGATTTATCGTCCGCTGGTGCTTGAGGGTGTTGACCCGATTTTTTTGCGCTCGGTCGGTGGGCGCGGCGGCGTGTGGTATTTGGTGTTTTTGATGCTGGTGGTGCTCAATCTGGTGGCGGGTTTTCAGTCGCTGGGCACGCTGATGTCGGTTGGTTTGATGATGTTGCCGGCGATCAGCGCGCGATTGTGGTCGCATAGTATCGGAAAGATGTTGACGATTTCGGTATTGATTGCATTGACCTCGGGTTTTTTGGGCTTGCTGTTGTCATACCATTTTGAGTGGGCTTCGGGGCCGGCGATTATTTTTATTGCCGGATTGATGTATGTGGGGTCTTTGTTGTTCGGCTCTGTGGGTGGGGTCTTGCCGCGTTTGGTGCGGTTGAAACATTTTGAAAAATAATAGGGAGGTTGTATGCGTTGGTTTTCTAAAGTGGTTATGGCGTTTGCCAGTGTGGGGGTATTGGCCTGTGGTCAGGGCGCGGGTTCAAAACCCACTGCGTCTGGCGAGGCAGGCAGCGCGCCGAAAGCGGCTGAAACAGCGGTTTCGGTAGATCCGGCCAAAGGGCAGTTGCTGCGTGTGGTGAGTAGTTTCAGCGTTTTGGGTGATATGGCGCGTGAAATTGGTGGGGAGCGTGTGCAAGTTGAGAATTTGGTCGGCATTGATCAAGACGCGCATGTGTATCAGCCGACGCCACAGGATTTGCAAAAATTAAAAAATGCGCAGGTATTCGTGAGCAATGGTTTGAATTATGAGGGCTGGATGGCGCGGATGCAGGAGAACTCGGGATTTAAAGGCGTGAGCGTGGTGGCAAGCAACGGCGTGCCTGCCATCGAAGCGCCCAAGCACGGCGAGCAAGGACATGACCATGAGCGCGATCACCAAAATGCAGCCGCACCTGCAGATGGTCACGCTCATGGCGCAATGGATCCGCATGCTTGGCTCGATGCGACTTTGGTGGAAAAATATTATGTGCCGAATATCCTGAAAGGCTTGATCGCCGCTGATCCTGCCGGAGAAGCCTATTACAAACAGCGTGCGCAAGCCTATTCGGCGCAGTTGAACCAGCTATCCATTCAGATTCACCAGATTCTGGATCGCATTCCGCGCGCGCAACGCAAAGCGGTGGTGAATCACCGTTCGTTTGAATACTTTGGCAAGGCTTATGGCGTGGACTTTCATTCTGCGCAGGGACTGACCACCGAAAGCCAACCCTCGGCCAAACAGGTTGCGCAACTGATTGAACAGATCAAACAAGACCAAATTCGGGCGTTGTTCGTCGAAAACATCAGCAATCCGAAGCTGATTGAGCAAATTGCCAGCGAAACCGGCGTGCGTGTGGGTGGCAAACTCTATTCGGAATCGCTCTCATCAGAAACCGAGGCCTATGGTGCTACCTATTTGAAAATGATGCAATACAATGCCAATCAACTGTTCGCCGCGATGCGCTAAATTAAACGAATGGATTCAATGTTGTGTCATCCATTTAGCGAGTGAACCGTTTTACCAGTGATACGACCGCCATCGGGTTGGTGGCGGCGATCCAACCTCAAGGGAGAAGTTTGTTATGAAGCACCAATTGTTAATGACTGCGGCAGCAGGTCTGTTGTGTATGAGTTTAGCCGCTTGCTCAAAACCAGCAGAAAAAGCACCGGCACCAGCACCTGCTGCACCGGCAACGACTGCTCCGGCCGCAGCGCCAGCACCTGCACCAACAGCGGCAGCACCAGCCGCTGCGAATGCAACGACTGACACCGTTGTAACCAAGTTCAAAGCCAATGGTTTTTCACCGGCTTGGGAAGCCATGATTGACGGCAACACCGTTACCTTTGAGGTACCGGAAATCATGACACCGGATGGCAAAAAACACACCATCAAAGTGGAGCGTTCCGCTTATGCCAAAGGCGCTACTTTCAACGGCAAAGATGGCAATACACCATTTAGCTTGGACATCAAAACGTCCGAGTGTATTAAAACGGGTGATAAACGCCAATTCACCGCCACTTTGGCCTATGGCAAGAGCGTGTACAAAGGCTGTGCGGATGCGGTGAAATAAACCGGATCACAGTCAGCGCAATGAAAAAGCAAGCTTACCGCTTGCTTTTTCTATGGGTCTTATTTGATGCACACCTATTTATTGAGGGCGGTAACGCCGCGTCGGCAAACCTGCCACCGGCAGTTGGATGCTCAGAATGAATCCGTTGGCTGGATATTGAGCCAGCT
>CAZCYS010000032.1:0-12689 GCA_964502825.1 uncultured Hydromonas sp.
GTTAACAACACCGCAAACTCTAATTTACAGTGTAACTGAAATAGGGAAGGTTACACAATTCAATCAGTCGCTTAACTGCTCGTCAAATTGAGGGCAGATCAGATTTGTTGGCTCGGTAAACGCATAGCCATGCTTGTGTAATTCGTGATTTTATTGTACTGCTTTTGTTCTTATCTATGCAATAAAGATTGCAAAATGGTGCGAAGGTTCAGGAGATTACACGATACTCCGTCATTCGTAATAAAACTGTCACCAAGATTTTCATCAAAACAAAAGGGCTTAGCAAATTTTTGCTAAGCCCTTGATTTGTTTGGTAGGTCGTACAAGATTCGAACTTGTGACCAACGGATTAAAAGTCCGCTGCTCTACCAGCTGAGCTAACGACCCAAAAGAGAATGAAATTATATGGACATTGCCGGATTCTGTCAATGCTATTTGTGTGAATTTCTAAGGTTTTTTTGCTGAGGTGTTGGATGTTGTCAAATAAATTTACGTGAAAACGCTGAATTTTAGGTTTTTTGATTTAACACGTGTTCGGCGAAGCAAGTACAATTCAGTCTGTTGGTTGGCTATGGCATCGTTGATTTTTGGGGAGTCTAATTCCAAAAATGGATGTGCTGACAGTATTGAATGGATTGGGATATGAATAATTTTTCGGGCGATGATTTGTCGTTGTTGCGTACGCCGCCGCATTCGATTGAGGCGGAGCAGTCGGTATTGGGTGGCTTGATGCTGGACAATATGGCGTGGGACAAAATCAGCGATGTGGTGCATGAGGATGATTTTTATCGCTATGATCACCGGCTGATATTTAAAACGATCATGGGTTTGATTGAGAAAACGCATCCGGCGGATGTGTTGACGGTATTTGAGTCTTTGCAAAATCAGGGGCGGCTGGATGATGTCGGCGGTATGGCGTATTTGAACGCATTGGCGACTGGCGTATCGTCGGCGGTGAATATTCGCCGCTATGCGGAGATCATTCGTGATCGCAGTTTGTTGCGCAAATTGATTTCGGCGTCGGACAATATTGCCGAGTCGGCGCTCAGTCCGCAGGGACGCGACACGAATGAGATCATTGATTCGGCGGAGAAGGCGATTTTGCAGGTGTCGCAGGATGGTCAACGCGGTAACAATGAGTTTATCGAATTACCGGTGGTGCTCAAAGATGTGTTGGAAATGATCAATGAGCTGCACGAGCGCGAGCATATGGATGATGTGACCGGCGTGGCGACGGGCTTTGCGACGCTGGATAAAATGACGTCGGGGCTGCAAAAGGGTGATTTGGTAATTATTGCAGGCCGTCCATCGATGGGTAAAACTTCGTTTGCGATGAATATTGCCGAGCACATTGCGATTGAGGAGGGTTTGCCGGTCGCGGTGTTTTCGATGGAGATGGGCGCGGAGCAGTTGGGTTTGCGTGTGCTGGGCTCGGTCGGCCGGATCAATCAAAATCATTTGCGCACGGGTAAGTTGACCGATCAGGATTGGGAACATTTGACCGTGGCGATTGAAAAAACCCGCGACACGCAGTTGTTCATCGATGAAACGCCGGGCTTGAGCGCGCTGGAATTGCGTTCGCGCGCGCGTCGTTTGCACCGCACTTGCGGCGGTTTGGGCATGATTATGGTGGATTATATTCAGCTGATGAGCTCGCCCAATAATACGGAAAATCGTCAGGCGCAGATTTCGGAAATTTCGCGCGGCTTGAAATCCTTGGCGCGTGAGTTGGAGTGTCCGGTGGTAGCACTGTCGCAGCTCAGTCGTGCGGTGGAGAACCGGCCGGATAAACGCCCGATGATGTCGGATATTCGTGAGTCGGGTGCGATTGAGCAGGATGCGGACATCATTATGTTTGTGTACCGTGAGGAATATTATTTGCAAAAAGATGGCGAAAGTGTCAATCAGCAAAAATTGGACGAGGCGCGCGGCAAAGCGGACATCATCATTGGCAAACACCGTAATGGTCCGACCGGCGTGGTGAAATTGGCCTTCCACGGCGAGTTCACGCGCTTTGATAATCTGGCGTATGCCGATGATTATGCGGACTATTGATCCGTGGCTGTGGTGATGTGATGAATATGACGTATGTGGTTCCGTTAATCCTCAATCTGATTTTATTCGCCTCGGCGTATTATGTCGGGCGACGTTTGATTAACCCGAGTTGGTCGGGCGCAGTGCGTTTTGCGCTGTGGTGCGCGGTGTTTGTCATGGCCTTTAGCTTGCCGGTGTCGTTCGTGTTTCGCCGATTTTGGCTCCCGCTCGGGCATGTAGGTGTGATTCAGGTGCTGCAATACGCGATGGGTTTGTACTCGATTGTGTTGTTTATGACGCTGGCGCGGGATATTTTTTTATTTCTGAGCGGTATGGTGGAGCGCTCAATGGCGCGTCGGCAAAAACGCGCGACACAATTTCAAAGCTATGCGTCGTATGAGTTGCAGAACAAGCGCCGTGATTTTTTACGTGAATCAAGCCGATGGGGTGCATTGGTGCTGACCACCGGCGTGTTTGGTCGAGCGGCGGTGGATGCGAATGATATGCAGCCGACTGTGGTGAATGTCTCGGTGCCGATTCGCAATTTACCCCCCGCGTTGGAAGGCGTGCGCATCGTACAAATTTCGGACGTGCATATCGGGCAGATTCGCCACGAGCGGCGCTTGGTCGATGCGGTGGTGGCGACGGTAAATCAATTAAACGCCGACATCATTGCTCTGACGGGGGATTTGACCGATGGCTCGGTGGCGCAGTTGCGTGATCAGGTGGCACCGCTGGCGCAGATGCGGGCGAATCATGGCCGGTTTTTTGTGACCGGCAATCATGAGTATTACACCGAAAAGGCGGAAAATTGGTTGGCGGAGTGGGCGCGTTTGGGCTTTACCACTTTGCAAAATCAACATGCTGTATTGAATATCAACGGCGCACCGTTGGTAGTCGCCGGTGTGCATGATTTGCGTGCCAGTCAGCGCCATGCTACGCATGTGTGCAGTCCGCAATTGGCTTTGCAGGGCGCGCCCAGTGCGCCAACTATTTTGCTGGCGCATCATCCCGATACCGCTCAATTGACCGAAGGCTTGCCGATTGATTTGCAATTGTCCGGCCACACGCACGCAGGGCAATATTTCCCTGGGACGTGGATTGTGCGCTGGGTGCATGATTTTGCTCAGGGCTTGAGTGCGAATGGGCGGGGTTGGGTGTATGTGAACTCGGGTACGGGCTATTGGGGGCCGGCGCTGCGCTCAACCGATATTGTGAGTGAGGTGACGCTATTGACGCTCACGCGTGCATGAGCGGTCGCTCTGCTTCATGGTTGTTTTCACACAAGCCCGCGCAGATGCGGGCTTTTTGTATTGAGGCCACGCGGGTTTGGCGGCGCATCAAATCTCAGCGGGATCCACTTCGATCAGCCAAGTCAGGCGGGATTTTTGTGCGATCAGTTGCGCTTGCCAGAGTGGTAGAAATGCCTGCAATCGCGCACGCGAGGTGCATTCGACCAGTACTTGGGCGCGTTCGCTGTGCTTGACGCGCATCATGTGCATCGGCACGGCGGCGTTGACCACGATGCTGGCGAATTCGGGCTGTTCGCTGATGAGGGACAGTGCCAACTCGCGCGCGGCCTGTGCGAAGGCGTGTGCTTGCTCGTACGCATCCGCGCCCACCTGCAACAAGGCATGCGCGCCAAACGGCGGTAAATGCAATTGCCGACGCACATCCAGTTCCTCGGCGGCAAATTCGCTGAAGCGATGCGCGAGTAAATGCTGCCAAATCGAATGCTCAACGAAGCGGCTTTGAATCAGCACCTCGCCCGCGTATTGTCCGCGTCCGGCACGGCCAATGACCTGTTGCAACTGTGCGAAGAGCTTTTCGGGCGCGCGGTAATCCTGCGCAAACAGCCCGCTGTCTGCGTCCAATACGCCGACGACGGTCAAATTCGGCCAGTCGTGGCCTTTGGCCAAAATCTGCGTGCCAATCACGATGTCCACTTCACCGGCGGCGATTTGTTGCAATTGCCGCTCCAGTGCGCCTTTGAGACGGGTTGAATCGGCATCCAGACGCATCACGCGCGCGTTGGGCCAACGCAGTTGGATGGTTTCCTCCAAACGTTGCGTGCCTTGGCCAATCGGTACAATTTCGCTGTTGCCGCAGCTTGGGCATTGTTTCGGTACGGCGTGGTGCGCGCCGCAGTGGTGGCAATGCAGTTGACGCGAGCTTTTGTGGTACACCATGTGCGCCGAACACGCGGTGCAGTCGGCGATCCAACCGCAGTGCGTGCAATACACCACCGGCGCATAGCCGCGACGGTTTTGGAACAGCAAGCTCATCTGCCCGCGTGCCAACGCCGCATCCACCGCCTGAATCATCGGCTGGCTCAGGCCATCGTGCGCGTGGCGCTGTTGCGTGTTGATCAAATGCACTTTGGGCAATTGCGCACCGGCGCTGGCGCGTTGATGCAAAACATGCAGGCCATAACGCCCCGATTGCGCGCTTTGCCAGGTTTCAAAAGACGGTGTGGCCGAACCCAAAATAATCGGTATGCCCAATTGATGTGCGCGGTAAATCGCCACGTCGCGCGCCGAATAGCGAATGCCGTCCTGCTGACGATAGGACGGATCGTGCTCCTCATCAACCACGATGGCGCGCAGATTCGGAATCATTGCGAGTATCGATAGGCGCGTGCCCAAAATCACCCGTGCGTGGCCATAGGCGGCACGCCACCATGCGAGTAGGCGCTCGCCATCGTTCAAACCGCTGTGCAAAGACACCACCGCTTGCTCGCCAAAACGCTCGGTCAGTCGCTGCGCGAATTGCGGGGTCAGATTGATTTCGGGAACCAAGATCAACACCTGCGCGCACTCGTCATGCTGCAAAATCTGCGCCAAATAATGCAAATACACCTCGGTTTTGCCGCTGCCGGTGATGCCGAACAGCAATTGCGGTGCGGGCGGCTCGTTCGTGCTCTGCGTTGTGCTTAAAAGCGCATCCAGCACGGACTGCTGCTCCGAATTGAGTTGTAATGGTGCGTGAAATTCGACGGGCGCAGGCAAATCTGCATCCAGTGCGGCGCGTTTGCGCCACTGCTGCCAGGTGCGTTTGCCCTGTTGCAACTGCCAAACGCCTTCGTCATCCTGCACAAAATTCGCGGGCACGCGCAGCTTTTTCGGCAATGCGGGCAAACTCACTTCGCCCAAGCCGCGCTGATAGTAGCGCGCCATGAAATGCATTAATTGCAACCAGGCCGCATCCGCGCGCGGAACGCTCGGTACCGCGCCAATGACCGATTTGAGCTTGTCTGCGGGTACATCTGTCGTATCGGCGGTGTCAAACACCCAACCGACCACGGTGTTGGCTTCACCGCGCTTGTTCGGGCGGCCAAACGGCACAATCACCGCGCGCCCGAGCCATGCGTCGCGGTTGTGCTCATCCAAGCATTCACCGTCCGGTAAAGCGATCGAACGGGGCGCGTAGTCAAACAGCCCGTCCGCCGAAACGGCTACGGGCACATCACACGCCACACGCAAAACCCAAGTTGTCATTTATCGCGATAAACTCAAAAAATTATTAACATTAGACAGCATTTCTTTGATTTTATTAGAGAATTTTAATTGCCCACAAAATCTGTGGATAACTCTGTGGGTAAACCGTGTAAAACCGAGCCAAACCCTGTCAAAATCAGGCTTTCCAACAGACTGAGCAATTTTTACACATTTATGAAAAATCATAAAAAACAATGGCTTACGTGAAAATATAAGCTCAATAAATCTCAAAATCAAGCAATGCCGCGTCTGTTCTGAGGCTTAACAATTTTGTGCGTAAGTCAAGCCAAAACAACAGAAAAAACTCAAAAAAAAGACAAAAAATCCCGACGAACTATGTTAGTACCATGACGCCAATATCAGTTGTGCCATGATTGCACCGATTCAGGCATGAAAACGGTGGATAAATTCAGTGAACATTGCCAATAATCGCTTGGTTCGGCTCAAAATTTACTGTGAACAAACCCTGCGTCGCATCCGCTTAGCACACTTGGATGGCGCTCACATATTGATAAATTTTGGCGTAGACGAAGCGTCTGAAACAATATCCGGGTCAATCGAATGGTTTAAAAATATTGAATAAAAACAGTATATTAGATCTTAATTTGCATCGCCCGCAAAGCGCCGTACTGTGCGACGGGTTATCCACCCATGTAAGCCGTTACTTTTTGGGTAACTCCTCGACGAACCTCCAAAACGCCTGTCATATCAAGTGTCTACATCCGTGATTCGGCTGTGGATAACTTTGTGTACAACTCGGCTCAAAGCGGCATCCATCTGTTTCACCCTTATTCAATATAGATAGCCGCTTTGATTGCTTTGCTCAGTCTTTTTTGGCTTCGCGCTGACTGCGGCTATAACGATGCACCTCATCGACCAAGACAGTCACTGCGTCTGGGTTGACGAATTGCGAAATGCCGTGTCCCAGATTGAATACATGGCCGACATCCGCGCCGTATTCGTCCAATATTTGGCGTACCGTTTGGCGAATCACCGCTTCGCTGCCGAACAAGATCGACGGGTCAATGTTGCCTTGCAAAGCCACGCGGTCACCCACGCGTGCCTTGGCTTGTGCCAAATTGGTCGTCCAATCCAGGCCGAGCGCATTCGCACCGATGTCGCACATGGCTTCGAGCCATTGGCCGCCGCCTTTGGTGAATACGATCACGGGGATTTTCGCGCCGTCCTCTTTGCCGTCCACTGCGAGGTTCAATTGCGCCACGACCTGACGCATATACGCCAGTGAAAACTCTTGATAACAGCGGTGCGAGAGTGAGCCGCCCCATGTGTCAAACAGCATGACCGCCTGCGCGCCGGCGGCGATTTGTGCGTTCAAATACGACGCAGTGGCGTGCGCATTCACCGACAAAATGTGGTGCAACAGGTCTGGGCGCGAATACATCATGGTTTTGATCGTGCGAAAATCGCTAGAGCTGCCGCCCTCCACCATATAGCAGGCGATGGTATACGGACTGCCGGCAAAACCGATCAGCGGTACGCGGCCATTGAGCGATTTGCGAATTTGCGTCACTGCGTCAAAGACATATTGCAATTTCGCCATGTCAGGTACTTCGAGGCGCTGTACGGCGACTTCATCTTGCAATGGACGGTCGAATTTCGGCCCCTCATTTTCCACGAAGCGCAAACCCAGCCCCATCGCGTCCGGTACGGTCAAAATGTCGGAGAACAAAATCGCCGCGTCCAAGTTGTAGCGGTCAATGGGTTGAAGCGTGACCTCGGTGGCCAGCTCAGGATTCTGCGCCAGTTGCATGAAGCTGCCGGCCTGCGCGCGCGTGGCGCGGTATTCCGGCAAATAGCGTCCCGCTTGACGCATCAGCCAAATCGGCGTGTATTCGGTGGGCTCGCGGCGCAATGCGCGCAAAAACGTATCGTTTTGAAGGGGAGCAAATGTGGTCATGAGGCCAACTTTCTCAAAATAGGATGTCAAACTTGCGCGCATGGATACAACACCCATGGCAATCAGGTAAAGGTAACATTGTACCAATGTATCGACATGAAATTCAAAATCTATGGGCTGGACGTACGGCGATCTCGTTTAACGCATGGTTGGGCTTGGCATGGCGCACGCAAGTGCCCTAATTTTGAGTACAATGCGAGGTGAAAAAACCAAAGGGCAACAATTGATTTTCATGAAAGGATGCACAAATGAGCGAACAAACTTATGTGGTCAGCGGGATGACCTGCCAGCACTGCGTGACGCGCGTACAAACCACTTTATCCGCCGTAGCGGGCGTTGACAGTGTTCGGGTTCAACTCATGCCGCCGCGCGCCGTGGTCAGCGGCTCGGCGCAATTGCCTGAGCTTCAGAATGCTTTGGCAGGGACAAATTTTAAAATTGAGGCCATGAATTAAGAGGGCGCTCAATAACGTCGAAAAGAAAGGGTGCTTGTATGAGCACCCTTTTGTTTGGATTGGCGATACGAATTATTTCTTCGCTGTCCAGCCGTCTTTCAAGCTGACAATGCGATTGAATACCAACGCGCCGGGTTGACTGTCTTTTTGGTCGGTGACGAAGTAGCCATGACGCTCGAATTGGAAATGCGTTTCGGGCGCGGTGTTGGCCAGACCGCTTTCCACGAAGCCTTGGCTGGTGTGTTTGGAGTCGGGGTTGAGCGCGGCGAGGAAATCTTTGCCGCCCGCATCGGGGTGCGGATCGTTGAACAGGCGATCGTACACGCGGATTTCGCACGGGATGGACGATGCGTCGGACAGCCAGTGGATGTTGCCTTTGACTTTGTAGTTGTTCGAGCCTTCGGTGCCGCTTTTTGAGTCGGGGAAGTAGTTGGCGTGTACCGCGATCACTTCGCCCGCGTCGTTGGTATCAAAGCCCGTGCATTCGATCACGAAGCCGTGACGCAGACGTACTTTATTGCCGACGAACAGGCGGAAAAAGCCTTTGATCGGTTCGACCATGAAGTCGTCTTGCTCAATCCACAGCTCGCGTGCGAACAGGAACTCGCGTTGTCCCATTTCAGGGTGGTGCGGATGTACGGGCGCGTGGCACAACTCGGTTTGGCCTTCGGCGTAGTTGTCGATGATGAGTTTGAGTGGTTTTAACACAGCCACGGCGCGCGGCGCTTTGGCATCCAGGTCGTCGCGCACGGCTTGCTCCAATACGCCCATTTCAATCCATGAGTCGGCTTTGGATACGCCGATGCGCTCGGCAAACAGGCGCAGGCTTTCGGGTGTGAAGCCACGACGACGCACGCCGACCAACGTCATCATGCGCGGGTCGTCCCAGCCGTCAACGTGGTGGTTTTCAACCAGTTGCAGCAGTTTGCGTTTGCTGGTGATGGCGTAGGTCAGGTTCATTCGGGCAAATTCGGTTTGCTCGGGCAGCGGTTGTTCAAACACGCCGACCTCGACCAGACGCTCCAGCACCCAGTTGTACAGCGGACGGTTGTTTTCAAATTCGAGCGTGCACAGTGAGTGGGTGATTTTTTCCAGCGCATCGGAAATGCAGTGGGTGAAGTCGTACATCGGATAGATGCACCATGTGTCGCCGGTGCGGTGGTGGTGCGCGTAGCGAATGCGGTAAATCACCGGATCGCGCATGACGATGAAGGAGGCGGCCATGTCGATTTTCGCACGCAGCACATGCGCGCCTTCGGGGAATTCGCCCGCGCGCATGCGGCGGAAAATATCGAGGCTCTCGCTTGCCGGACGGTCGCGGTAGGGCGAGTTTTGGCCGGCTTCGTGCAGTTGACCGCGTTGTGCGCGGATGGTGTCGGCGTCTTGCGAGTCAATGTAGGCGTGGCCGGCTTCGATCAGTTTTTCGGCGAATTGATAGAGTTGTTCAAAGTAGTCCGAGGCGTAGTACAGATGTTCTTCACCATATTCGTCGGTCCAGTCAAAGCCGAGCCAGTGCACCATGTCTTTGATCGAATTCACGTATTCGATGGATTCTTTTTCGGGGTTGGTGTCGTCAAAACGCAGGTGGCAGCGCCCGCCGTAGCTTTGCGCCAGACCGAAATTCAGACAAATGCTTTTTGCGTGACCGATGTGCAGATAGCCGTTCGGCTCGGGCGGAAAGCGGGTGATGACGATTGGCAGGGGACGACCGTTGGCATCCGTGCGATTCGCATATTTGCCTGCGGCGGTTTCCGTGTCGATTTTTTGGCGAATGAAGTTGGATGTGACTTCGGTTTCAATCGGATTCATGGCTTTATTTGCTACGGTGGACATAATGACTTTCTGCTTCGGTGTTATGCGCTGATCGATGGGATGAGCGCGAATGAGATTAGTGTAAGGTGGTTTGCGCGGGTGTCTGCGTTTGCGTTGCGCTCTCAGACGGTTCGGCTTGCATCGGTACTTCATTGAGCGTGCGGATGTGCTGTTTGATCTGCGCGATTTCGTAGCTACTCAGCACCTGATCCAAATACGGCTGCGCTTGTTCGGTGCAGGCGTTGAGGATTTTCGCTTTGACCGGCAGCAGTTGCGCCTGCTGCATGGAAAATTCGTCCAAGCCCATCGCCAACAACAGACGTGTGAGCTTGGCATTGCCCGCCATTTCGCCGCAGATCGAGACCGGCTTATTTGCCGTTTGTGCGGCGCGAATGGTGAAAATAATCAGTTGCAACACCGCCGGATGCAGCTCTTCGTACAGGTGCGCGACATCCGCGTCACCGCGATCCACGGCGAGGGTGTACTGCGTCAGATCGTTCGTACCGATGGAGACGAAATCGAGCATCGGCAGCAGCGCGTGCAAAATCAAGGCCGCTGATGGAATCTCGATCATGACGCCGATCGGTAGTTGCTCGTCAAACGGGATGTCCGCCTCGCGCAGTTGCTGGCGTGCTTTTTCGATCAGGTGCAGGGTTTGTTGCAGTTGCTCCACGCCGCTGACCATCGGAATCAAGAGTTTGATCGAGCCGTAATGCGACGCGCGCAAAATCGCACGGATTTGCGTGAGAAACATTTTCGGGTTGGCCAGACAGTAGCGCACGGCGCGCAGACCGAGCGCCGGATTCATCGGTGTTTCGTAATCGTCGGTGGACAGGGCTTTGTCCGCGCCGATGTCCAGCGTGCGGATGGTGAGCGGTTTGCCCTCCATCGCCACCGCCGCGTTTTTGTAAAACTCGAATTGCTCGGTTTCGTCGGGCAAGTCTTTGCGGTTCATGAACAGGTATTCGGTGCGGAATAATCCCACGCCGTCTGCGCCGACGGCCTTCAGACGCGGGATGTCGGACGGTGATTCGATATTGGCCAGCAGCTTGATGGCTTTGCCATCGAGGGTTACGGCTTCGCGTCCGATCAATTGCGCCAGCAGTTGCTCCTGCGCGATCTGCGCCTGCTGTACCTGTCGGTAGTGTGAGAGAATCAGTTCGTCGGGGTTGACCAGTACCACGCCATTCACGCCATCGACAATCACCCATTCGTTTTGGCGGATGATGGCGCGCGCCTGTCCGGTGGAGACGACGGCGGGTAAACCCAAGCCACGCGCGACAATCGCGGTGTGGCTGTTCGGCCCGCCGGTGTCGGTGATGAAGCCGCCCAGCGAGCGGTCTTTGAATTGCAGCATATCCGCCGGTGCGATGTCGTGCGCGACCAAAATCATTTCGGCGTCAAATGCCTGCGGAATCTCGCACACCAGACGGTTGCGTTCGCGCAGCGCGCGCATGATGCGCGTGCCGACTTGCATCACGTCCTGCTTGCGTTCGCGCAGGTATTCGTCTTCAAACGCGTCAAACTGTGCCATCAGCTCATGCACCTGTTCGGACAGCGCCCACTCGGCGTTGTAGCGTTTTTGTGTGATTAACGCTTGCGTCGCTTGGACGATCAATTCGTCTTGCGCAATCATGCTGTGTACGCTGAGCATCGCGCTCATTTCGACCGGTGCGTCGTCGTCCAATTGATTGTGTAGGTCGGTAAATTCGTCCTGCACGGTTTTGATCGCGGCCAGAAAGCGTTGCAACTCGTCATCCACTTGATCGGCTGCAATCAGGAAGTGTTGCGCCTCCAAGCTGACGTGCGAGAGCAGATGCGCTCGTCCGATCGCAACTTTTTCGCTGACACCGATGCCGTGGATGCTGAAGGTCACTGTTGGCTTTCTGAGGTTGATGGGGGTTAACCGGCGCTTATTCGTCTTCGCCGAACTTGTTGGCGATGATGGCTAGCACGGCGTCCAGCGCCTCTTGCTCGTCTTCGCCGTCGGCCTCAATCGTCACGGTGGAGCCGATACCGGCGGCGAGCATCATCACGCCCATGATCGATTTGGCATTGACGCGGCGACCGTTGCGCGTGATCCAAACCTCGCTTTTGAACGGTGTGACGGTTTGGGTCAACACGCCCGACGCACGCGCGTGCAGGCCGAGTTTATTGATAATGGTGGTTTCTGCTTGGACCATGGGTGGTTCCTTATTCAAATAGACTCAAATCAGTTAATGCTTCAGCGCACGAATGACCGCGTTGCGCTGTTGGGTTTTATGGTTTTGCCGGATCGTTCGCCTGCTCATGGCTGCGTTCATAGGCAAACAAGCCGCGCTGACCGCCTTCAATTGCTTTTTGAGCCAATTCGGCCAGCGGCAGATGGCGGTAATTGAGCGCGCGCAACAAGGTCGGCAAACTCACGCCGTAGACCAGCTCGGTGTGCGGCTGCTGTTCGATCAGGCGCACCGCGCAGTTCGCCGGTGTTGCCCCGCACACATCGGTCACCACCAGCACGCCGTCGCCGTCGTTCAATTGGTCAACTGCCTGCATGGCGCGCTGTGCCACCGCGTGCACATCCTCATCCGCCACCACGTCCAGCGCGATCACCGCTTCCGGTTCGCGCTTGTGCACGTGCGCCAAGGTCTCTAAAAACGCCTGTCCGAGCGGTGCGTGGGTGATGATTAATATCCCGATCATATCGATAAATCCATTGCGATGCTGGCTGTGCCAACCGACTGTTAAGCAAATGGATGGCGTGCCTATGTATCGCCATCAACAAACACTGCATTTTAGCCTGAATCCGCGCGCGCGTGAACCTTTGCGGATGATATTAGGTTTAGATATAGATAATATGCGGCATCTGTATGAAAAGTTCAAGTGTGGCGCGTGTTGGCAGCCCATATATGTGGCTGATAGGGATTTGATCGAACCCGATGTCGGTTTGATTCGGACTTTGTTTGTCAGCCTCGGCGCGGATGTGGAATAATT
>CAZCYS010000033.1:0-12154 GCA_964502825.1 uncultured Hydromonas sp.
ATTTTTTAGCGGCATTTTATATTGGCACACCAAGCTCATCTCACGATTTACAAATGCACCACCAAATGCAAGCCTTCGCCTTTTTTCGATACGATTTCCACACCACCGCCGTGACGCTCGGCGATTTTTTTCACCAGCGCCAGCCCCAAACCCGCACCCTTTTGTGACGGATGTGCGCGCACAAACGGCTCGAACAATTGGTTCGGATCATCCAAACTCACGCCAGCGCCATGGTCTTTGAAATGAATATCCACGCCTTGCGCCATTGAAGTGGCGATTTTGGGTAGGGTTTTGACGACCGATACATCAATCGGCGCCGCGCCATATTTCAAAGCGTTTTCCACCACATTGCGCACCAGACGTTGCAGTAGTTTCGGGTTGGCGTTGATCGTCACGGATTCGCCCGCCACCTGTACGCCGGCATAATGCGCGCTCTCCTCCGCCACCAAAGCCAACACATCCACCGATTCGAGCGGCATTTCCTGCGTGTTTTGCGCGTAGGCGTCCAAACGGCTGGAAAGCAAAATCCCTTCGATCATTTCATCCAGTTCATTGATATCACGCTCAATCTCGGCTTTGCGCTGCGTTTGCCGCGCGTCGTCTTGGATTTTGAGCATTTCCACATTCATGCGAATGCGTGTGAGCGGCGTGCGTAATTCGTGCGAGGCGTTGGCCAACAGCAGCTTGTTGGTCTGCACCAGCTCCTCGATTTTTTCGGCTGCGCTGTTGAAACTGCTCGCCAATTTCGCCACCTCATCCTTACCCTGCACCGGTACGCGCACCGACAAATCGCCCTGCCCCCAACGCGCAACGCCCGTATTGAGCACCTCCAAGCGCCGCGTCAAGCGACGCGTCAGCGGCAGCGCGGTCAACGCGACCGCGCCGAGCAACAACCCCAAACCGGAAATAAACGCGACGCCCATCGGCCAATCGCCGTCGCGTTTGGGCGGACGCCCGCCCCCCAAAATACGCGGCGGACGAACATAGGCCACGCGACCATCGGCCAATCGCAGCTCCATCGTCGGCGGAACGCCTTTATGCCCACGCCCACTCTGCACATACATTGGATCGCCGACTTGCGCCAAGACCGCCCCCGACGGATCGATCAAAACGATATTGAGCCGCAAATTGCGATTGAGCTTTTCCAAAGCCATTTGTTGCTGCTCGGGTGACAACGACGCGTCCGGAATGGCGTTTTGCACCAATTGCATCATGGCATCAAAGCGACCGCCAGTGCGCTCCTCGCGATCATCCAGCGTGTGCCACAGCAGCGCGGTAGCCACCGCAAAAATGGCGATGCTCGCCAGCACCGCCAGATAGATTTTGACATACAGTTTTTGCCGCTTTACCATATCCGTCCCCGTTAATCTTGGTGCTTGGCAAAGACATAGCCCGCGCCGCGCACGGTCACAATGCGTTTGGGCTGCTTCGGATCGTCCTCAATCTCGGCACGTACACGTGAGATGTGTACGTCAATCGAGCGATCGAATGCTTCGAGCGCTTGATTTTTCAAATGCTCAATCAGAAAGTCACGCGACAGCACGCGCCCTGCACGCTCGGCCAAAACCAACAGCAAATCGTATTGATAACTGGTGATGTCGCACACCCGTTCGCCACTGTGCGTCTGGATGCGTACCTCGCGCGCACCACGATCGATGGTCAAACTACCAAATTGCAACACATCGGAATCCGCATCCGCTACCATTTGCCCCGCACCACGGCGCAAAATCGCGCGCAGTCGCGCCAGCAATTCGCGCGGCTCAAACGGTTTGGGCAAATAATCATCCGCCCCCATTTCCAAACCGACAATGCGATCCATCGCGTCACCACGCGCGGTGAGCATCAAAATCGGTACATTCGACTGCGCACGCACCTTTTGACACACGGTCAAGCCATCCATATCGGGCAACATCAAATCCAGTACGATACCGTCAATCGGCTTTTCTGAGCTCGTCTGCGCCTGTACCAAGGCCAAACCATCGCCCGCATTCAGCACATGGGTAATGTCAAAGCCCGCGTCGGTCAAGTATTCGGACACCAGCGCGCCCAGACGTTCATCATCCTCGATCAGTAACAAATGCTGTTTCATGCTTTTATCCGTTGCGTATCTGTTGTTTATGCGTTGCGTATTCGTATATTTAGGTCACACATCACATCATACAACACGTCGGGCGTGCGATTACAGTGTTATACCGCATCCGCGCCGCCCGACGATCAGCCTCTAAGATCAGTATCAACGATTTTGTGTCGGTGCGGCAGGCGGAGTGGCTTGAGGATTTTGAGCCGCTGGCGCAGGTGGGTTCGGCTGAACCGCTGGATCAGCTTGCATCATGCCTTGGCCTTGAACTCCCTGACCTTGCCCCATACCCATCCCTTGCCCCATCGGGCCGCCGCCCTGCATACCGCCACCGCGCATACCGTCACGCTGCATCATGCCACCATGCGGCATGCGCTCAAAACGATCAAAGCGATCGTGATGACCATGACCACCAATTTTGCCACCAATCATACCGCCGATAATGCCCGAGGCCAGCATCAGACCGGCCATCGCCAGCCATTTACCCCAGCGGCAACGACGCGGGTGGCATCCGTCCCCACAGTCATTGCGATTGCCGCGACCGCCATGATATCCGTCGCGATCTTTGCGTTCATCCGAGCGGTTGTCACGCTCGGTTGTTGTCGCTGCATCTGCGGTTTTTTCCGTCGCTTGATCCGTTGCTTTCTCCATAATTGGGGCTGTCGCTTTTTCTGCGGTTTTGCCCGCTTCTTCAGCGACGTTTTGTGCCGCTTTTTGCGCTTCGTTGGCCGTTTCGGTTACAACTTCATCGACCGTTTCATTTTTAACCGCGTCGGTGACTTCGTCAATGGCCGATTGCTTGGTGTTTGGGTTTTGCATAAATGACTCCTTAGAATGGGTTGTGTTCGCTTACAAATACGTTGGCAAAGCGTTTAATTGCCGATGAACATATTTGACGGTGATACTTTATCCAAGGGGTGTAAATGCTGTTTTACGCGCAGGTAAAGATTTGTAAAGACTGTTTTGCAGGAAAACGCGCAAAAAAAAGCGAAACCCGTCGGTTTCGCTTTTTGTCCTTCGCAGGAAAGAGGCTGATTAAGCCGCTGCCATTGCTTTGATGCTGGCAGACAAACGGCTCTTATGACGTGCCGCTTTATTCTTGTGAACCACTTTTTTGTCCGCGATCGAGTCGATCACAGGCATTGCTTTAACGAAAGCTGCTTGAGCCGCCGCTTTGTCGCCTGCTAAAACTGCTTTACGAACATTTTTTACCGCTGTGCGGTATTCTGAACGCAATGATGCGTTGTGTGCGTTTTGCTTGACCGCCTGACGAGCGCGTTTGCGCGCTTGTGCTGAGTTTGCCATGACTAATCCTTTAAATTCAAATTGAAAATCGATTTTCTATTGCGATGTACTGCCCGTTGCCGAGCGGCCTCATCTGTTCTTAATGCGTTCCTGAGTCATAAAAATCACTTTGCGCAAAGCGATTTTTACACGCGACCCGTATACTGTCGTACCATCGGTTTTTCACCTCAAATCGCCGTGAGACACACAGCGTTTGTTACAAAAAACACAGGTCATTTAAGAAAATAGCTGTACAATATATCACTTTTTTACTGATGGCTCAATGCTTTTCGTCATTTTGCTGATGTTTCGGGCCGTTTGTGTTGCGTCGCTGCGCGCAAACTGGGTTTATGCGTCGTATTTGCACATCAGCTTGTGTGAAACCCGGGATGACCACCCTGCATAACAATCCACCCATAAAACGATCCACCATGGGGCGATCCATTATGACCATCAGTTCATCAATCATTTCTTTTGTCCAATAACATGAATTTTTTACGGGTTTTGGCCTCGGTCAGTGGTTTTACCTTGTTGTCCCGCATCACCGGCTTGGTTCGTGAAATGCTGGTGGCCTCGATTTTCGGTGCGGGCGCGACCACGGATGCGTTTTTCGTGGCGTTTCGGATTCCGAATTTATTGCGCCGTTTATTCGCTGAGGGTGCGTTTTCACAGGCGTTCATTCCTGTACTCGGCCAAAGCAAAGCGACGCACGGCGAGGCGCAGACCAAGGTATTGGTGGATCGCACCGCGACTTTGCTGTTTTGGGTGGTGACGCTGATCACCATTTTGGGCATTGTGGGCGTATCGGGCGTGATGTGGGTCATGGCCGGCACGATGGAGGTCGGCTCGGAGCGCTACGAGTACACGCGCATCATGACGCAGATCATGTTCCCGTACATCATTTTCATGTCGCTGATCGCGCTCTCCTCTGGGATTTTGAATACATGGAAAAACTTTTCCACGCCGGCGTTCACGCCCGTACTGCTCAATATCGCGATGATCAGCGCGTCGATTTTCCTCGCGCCGCATTTCAATCCACCCATTTACGCGCTGACTGCGGGTGTGATTGCCGGTGGTATTTTGCAATTGGCGTGGCAAATTCCCGCGCTCAAGCGCATCGGGATGCTGCCGAAAATTTCGTTCAATATCGTCGAAGCCGCGCGCGATCCGAACGTGCGCCGAATTTTGAAGCTGATGTTGCCCGCAACGCTGGCGGTGTCGGTGGCGCAAATCAGCCTGATCATCAATACCAACTGGGCGGCGAGTTTAGGCAACGGCGCGGTATCGTGGATTTCTTACGCCGACCGCTTGATGGAGTTTCCAACGGGCATGCTCGGCGTGGCGTTGGGCACGATTTTGCTACCGAGTTTGACCCGTGCGCACAGCGCGAATGACCATGCGGAGTATGAACGCTTGCTGAACTGGGGTTTGCGTTTGACCTTATTATTGGCTTTGCCTGCGGCGGTTGGTTTGGGCGTTTTGTCGATTCCTTTGACCAGTACGCTGTTTCAGCATGGCCGTTTCACCGCCGTGGACGTCCAAAAAACCGCACAAGCCTTATCGATGTATTCATTCGGCTTGGTCGGATTGATTTCAGTGAAAATTTTGGCCAGTGCGTATTACGCGAAACAGGATATCGTAACGCCTGTGCTGATCGGGATCGGGGTTCTGGTCTCCACCCAGCTCATGAACCTTTTGTTTGTACCTTATTTGCAACATGCGGGTTTGTCGCTGTCGATTGGTTTGGGCGCGTGCTTAAATGCAGCGATTTTGGTATTTTTACTCGGGCGGCGCGGTGTGCTGGGCACGTGGAAACCGTGGTTGCAATTCATTGCCAAGGTCATCTTGGCGGTGTTGGCCATGGGTGTGGTCGCGTATTTCGCCAGCCGTCAAATCGATTGGCTGTCCATTTCCGGCGGCACTGCTTTGCTCAAACGCGCCGCTTGGTTGACCGCAATCATTGTCGCCAGCGCAGTGTGTTATTTCGCGGCCTTGTTTGTGATGGGATTTCGCATGCGCGATTTCCGCCTGGTGAGCCACGCATGATTTTGGGTAAAAACATGCGTGTAAAGTTTTGTAAACTCGGCTCGGAAGGCGTATTTTGTCCATGAAAATCCTTTAGAATGCGGTATTCGGCGGACATTGCGTTTTGCTCAACCGATCATAATGCGACCGTTTCATCACAAAATGATGACCCAACACCGCTAAACCCATTTTTCGGCTGATTTTTATGGCATCCAACCTCAATTTTTTTGCCCGTTTTTTTGCATTAAGTCGACGCAAACAACTGGTCGTTTTGATTGTCCTCGCATTGACGCTGTTCATCGGTGTTCGCGTTTACCAAGCCTTGACCAAAACCAGTCGCAGCAAAACCGCTGAAACCACCGTGGTTCAAATCAAACGTTCTGAAATCACCCAATTGCAAGCAGTGTCTTTGGACAAAACCCTACCGATTTCCGGCTCGCTCAATCCTTTGGAACAAACCTTGGTCAGCGCACGCGCCAGTGGTGAAGTGCAAAGCGTCGCGGTGCGCGAAGGCCAAGCCGTCAGCAAAGGGCAAACGCTGGCCGAACTGGTCGCCACCACCTATCAGGCGCAATACGACCAAGCCCGCGCCAATGTAGCCTCCGCCGAACAAAGCCTAAATTTGGCACAAAAAGACTACCAAAATAACGAAGAGCTATACCGTTCCGGCTTTATCGCCAAAATGGCCTTGCAGCGACTCGAAGTCGCCCTGCAAAACGCACGCAGCACCTTGACCAATGCGCAGCAAACCCTCGTCATCGCACAACGCAACTTAGCCGAAACCCGTATCAATGCGCCCATCAGTGGCGTGATTGCCGCCCGCAAAATCAATCCGGGCGAAACCGTCGGCACCGGCTCGGTGTTGTTTTCCATCGTAAATGAGGACAGTTTTGAAGTCTCCGCGCCGATCTCCGCCGAGCAAGTCGGGCAAATCGCCATCGGCCAAACCGTGCAATTGCGCACGCCCGGCGTGATTGACGCCTTCACCGGCACGGTCGAACGCATCAATCCGGCGGCTCAAGCCGGCTCGCGCAGTTTCACCGTCTATGTACGCGTGAACAACACCGGCGCCCTGCGCGCAGGTATGTATGCGCAAGGCGACATTTTGCTCTCCAGCAAACCGAATGTCCTGAGCGTGCCCGCCAGCGCCATTCACACCAAAAACGAGCGGCGCTATGTCTATGTCCTGAACAACGACCGCATCGAGCAACGCGAAGTCACGCTGGGCGAGCGCGCCAGTGAAGCCGCCGATGCGCCGACCGAAATCACCTCCGGTTTGCAACAAGGCGAATCGGTGGTGCGTTTGGATCTGGGCGACATCAAACCCGAACAAAAAGTAGAATTGGTCGAGAATTCCGGCCAAGCGAGCGACAGCACGACCAACACGGCCGCCTCAAACAACGCTGCACAGACCGAAGCGCCCAAAACCTTTTGGGGCAAAATCAAAGCGTGGTTGAGCAATAAACCCAATCAAAAATAAGGCGACAGATCAGCCATGTGGTTCACTCGCGTCAGTATTAAAAACCCCGTTTTCGCCGTGATGGTCGTGTTCGGCCTCGTGGTGCTGGGCATTATGGGGTACAAAAAAATGGCGGTTGACCAATTTCCCGATGTGGAAATTCCGGTCATCGTGGTGCAAACCACTTACTCGGGCGCGTCGCCCGCTTCGGTGGAGAATGATATCTCGCGGCCAATTGAGGAGGCGATCAATACGGTCGGCGGCATCAAAACCCTGACCTCACGCTCGTATCAAGGCATCTCCATAGTCATCGCGCAGTTCGAGATGAACACCAATATGGACAACGCGCTGCAAGACGTGCGGGCGAAAATTGACCGCGTGCGGCGCGAGCTGCCGAGCAATGCCGACGACCCGATCGTGACGCAAAACGACCCGAACAGCCAACCGATTTTATCGCTCGTGGTCTCGGGCAGTGACAATCGCTCGCTGCGCGAATTGACCGATATTGCCGAAAACGTGATTAAACCGCGCTTGCAAACCGCGCGCGGTGTGGGTGAAATCAATGTTTTGGGCGGCGTAAATCCGCAAATGAACATCGTGCTGGATCCGAACAAAATGAATGCCTTGGGCATCGGCATCAACGAAATCGCCACCGCGATTAAAAATGCGAACCAAGAGCTTCCCGCAGGCGTCGTCAAAAATCAGGAAAAAGAACTCACCGTCCAAGTCAAAGGCCGCTTAAAAGACGAGCAGGATTTTCGCCGCCTGATCATCGGCACTCGCGGCGGTCAGCCGGTGTATTTGGAGCAAGTAGCGCAGGTGGAAGACGGCATTGCCGAGAAGAAAAGCGCCGCCATGACCGACGGACAGCCGACACTCTCGATCACCATCATCAAATCCAGCGGCACGAATACCTTGGAAGTCGCGGACAACGTGCGCACGCAAATGGCGCAATTGCAAAAAAGCCTGCCCGCAGACATCAAGATTTCCACCCGCCAAGACCAAACCGTCAGCATTCGTTCCAGCGTGAACGAGGTGCGCAATACGATTTTCGAAGGCGCGTTTTTGGCGATTTTGATCGTATTCTTATTCCTGCACTCATGGCGCAGCACGGTCATCACCGCGATCACGCTGCCGGTTTCGATCATCGGCACGTTTGGTTTCATGTATGTGCTCGGTTACAGCATCAACAACCTGACCTTGATGGCGCTCTCGCTCTCGGTCGGTCTGCTGATTGACGATGCCATCGTCGTGCGCGAAAACATCGTGCGCCACATGCAGATGGGCAAAGACCATTACAACGCGGCGCTTGAGGGCACGCAGGAAATCGGCCTGGCGGTACTGGCCACGACGCTCAGTATCGTCGCGGTATTTGTCCCGATCGGTTACATGAATGGCACCATCGGCCAGTTTTTCCACCAATTCGGCATCACCGTGGCAATCGCCGTGCTGCTGTCGATGTTCGTATCCTTCACACTTGATCCGATGCTCTCGTCCAAATGGCACGATCCCGATTCGGAGCGACCGCTGGAGCAGCGTACCGGCGCGCGCGTATTGGTTTGGTTTGAACGACAAGTGGAGGCCTTTAGTGACACTTATCAAAAAATGCTCAAGTTGGCGCTCAAACACCGCATCATGACGCTGCTGATTGCCGCCGCGACCTTTGTCATCAGCCTGATGATCGTACCGATCATCGGCTCCGAGTTCGTGCCACAAGGCGACTATTCGGAAATGAATGTGAAATTCAAAACGCCAGTCGGCACATCGCTGGATCAAAGCACGGAAAAAACCCGTCAGGTGCAAGCCGTGCTCAAAGAGAAATTCCCCGAGGTGGATTACAGCTTCGCGCGCATCGGCGGCGGCACGAATGACAACAATGTGGTCAGCCTGTATGTCAAACTCAAGCCCGTCTCGGAGCGCTCGCGTAAAGTCAACGCCTTGCAAGGCCCGATGCGCGAAGAATTATCCAAAATCGCCGGTATTCGCCTGTCCAAAGTCACGGGTCAAGAAGGCGGGCCCGCAGGCTCGAACAAACGCTTGATTTACAACATCCAAGGGCCGGATTTGAAACGCCTTGAAGCCTACAGCACCGAGGTTTTGGCCGCACTCAAATCCGTCCCCGGGCTGATGGATTTGGAGTCCTCGGTTGCGGAGAAAAAACCCGCGTTGGACATCGTGATGGATCATCAAAAGGCTGCCGATCTGGGCGTGAACAGCAGCGCGGTGTCTTCGATTTTGGCCGGTATGATTACGGGCTATAAAGCCGGCAGTTGGCGCGCGCCGAATGACCGCGACTACGACATTGAACTGCGTCTGCCCGCCGATCAGCGCACCCGTCCGGAGGATGTGGTGAATATGAAAATCACCACCGGCATCAACACCAGTACGGGCGAACCGATTCAAATTCGCGTGGGTGACGTGGCCGATATTCGCTATGGCGAAACGGCCACCGAAATCGTGCGCGAGAATCTGGTGCGGCAAATCCGCATCGACGGCAATCCGATGAACCGCAGCGTCGGCGATGTATCGAGCGACATTGAACAGGTATTGCAAACCATCAAATGGGAGCCGGGCTATGGTTACTCGGTCGCTGGCGATGCGCAGGACTCGGCGGAGTCCGCCGGACATGCCGCTGCCGCATTGGGCTTGGCGGTGATTTTCATTTACATGGTGTTGGCGTCGCAATTTAACAGTTTCATTCAGCCGGTGGCGATCATGAGCACCCTGCCTTTGTCCTTGATCGGCGTGTTTTTGGCCTTGCTGATGTTTAACTCAACGTTGAATATTTTCTCCATCGTCGGCTTTATTTTGCTCATGGGTTTGGTCACGAAAAACGCGATTTTGTTGATCGACTTCATTAACCAAGCGCGTGCGCACGGCGCCACCCGCACCGAAGCGATTTTGGAAGCAGCGCATATCCGTTTGCGCCCGATTCTGATGACGACTTTGGCAATGATTTTCGGCATGTTGCCGCTGGCATTGGCGCTGGGCGAAGGCGCCGAACAGCGCGCGCCGATGGGTCAAGCAGTGATCGGTGGTACGATCACATCAACCTTATTGACACTGGTGGTCGTACCGGTGGTGTACACCTTCCTTGACGATGGTGCAAGCAAAGTGCGACACTGGTGGGCGAATCGTCATGCAACCCATAATGGCGCATGACGGATATGATTGGACAGGGCGACTTCTCATCCCGATGAAATTGAGTTGATTGATGCGTCTTAGAGAGGAGCATACGATGAAACGAACCGCTTTATACAATATGGTGCACCAGCAAATCCGTCCGTGGGACGTGCACAATCGCGAATTATTACGCTTATTGCGCAGCTTGCCACGCGAAGATTTCTTGCCGACCGAACTGCGTCCATTCGCCTACATGGACATCGAATTACCGTTGGTGCTCAATGACGGCGATAACACCGGTACCAAGCTCATGCCACCGCGCCTGCTCGCACGCATGGTGCAGGAATTGGACTTGCAAGGCACGGAAAACGTCGCGCTCGTCGGCTTGGGCGACGGCTACTTGGCAGCTTTGCTGGCTAAATTCGCGCGCACCGTGACCGCCTATGAAATCAACGAAAAAATCCTGCGTTTTGCGCAAAACAACCTGAACCAAGCGAATGTACACAACGTCAATTATGAGTTGGGCAACGGCCTGAAAGCCAGCTCCGACAAATTCGACGTACTCGTATTGGCCGGCAGCATCGCGCGCCTGACACCCGCATTACTCAATAAAATCGCGGTCGGCGGACAAATGCTCGCTGTGATCGGCGAAGCTTCGGCGCCAACGATGAGCGCCGTACTGGTCACGCGCACCGATGAGCAATCATGGGCACAAAAACCCCTGTTTGAAACCATCCTGTCGCCGCTATCCGACGAAGAGCGCAAAAAAAGCGCAACCCCAATAGCGGGCAAAGTCTCTCAGTTCACATTCTGATGAAAGCCCGCATGCGTCATTCACGTTCGACCCCTCGATCAACGCGCTGCGCCCGCACCTCCTTGCGGTTCGCGGCGTTACTGTGCGCCTTCAGCAGTGTCTGGCTCGCCCAGCCCGCACACGCCTACGACCTATGGCAGGCGTATCAGGACGCACAGCGCAACGACCCGACGTATCTCGCCAGTGCGGCGCAGAATGACGTATTGAATGCCCAAAAAGCCCAAGTGCGCGCCGCCGTACTGCCGACCGTCACCCTCTCGGGCGGCGTGTACAACACCCGCAAACAATTTTGGGGCGAAACCAAAGCCGTGAATAGCCGCACGCATCCGGCCAGCCTGACCGTCGGTCTGAACCAGCCGATATTCGCGCTCGACAAACTGACCGCGCTCAAACAAGTGGACGTGCAAAGCGCCATCGTTGATCTGAAAATCGCGCAAGCCAAACAAGAGCTGATCACCCGCGTGGTACAAGCCTACTTCAGCGCATGGCTGGCCGAACACAATGCACGCGTCGCCGACAATGTGGCCAAAGCCGCTGAGCGGCAGTTGGAAATGGCCAAGAAAAACTTCGAGATCGGCAACACCACCGTGATCGACACGCAGGAAGCTGAAACCGTCTGGCACAATGCGCAAGCCTCGCTGATCAACGCGCACACCGCGTGGGACAACGCCAAATCCGCACTCGAACTACTGACCGGACGTGCGATTAACGAGCCGTTATCCAACATCCGCGCGCCACTCAAGCTCAAAATGCCCGTACCGGGCAGCGCCGACTCATGGGTAGAACAAGCCAAACAAAGCAATTACAACGTACAAATTGCCCAGCTCAACTACCGATTCAATACCTTGGACACCACGCGCATCGGACAAAAACGCCTGCCGCAAATCAACGTCGTGGCCAAACGCACTTGGGGTAACACCAACTTGCAACGCGAGCCGGACGAGCAGTCCGCCGTGACCACCGTTGGCCTCGAATTATCCATGCCGATTTTTGATGGCGGTCTGATCGGCGGCCAAGTGCGCGAAGCGCAAGCGCAGGAAAACATCAGCTTCCAAACCCTGCGCGCCACGCAGCAAAACGTTGCACAAAGCACGCGTGCAGCGTATAACCAAGCGGTGAGCGGTTTGGCCACCATCAATGCGCTGGAAAGCGCGCGCGGCGCGGCGCGAAAGTCCGCCGACTCAAACATCCTCGGCTACCAACTCGGTATGCGCATCAACATCGACGTATTGAACGCACAAAACGCCTATGCACAAGCGCAGTACAACCTCGCGCAAGCGCAGTACAACACGATTTTGGGCAATGTGAATTTAAAAGCCGCGATCGGGCAATTGGGTGACGATGATGTTCAATACATCAATGCCTTGTTGGG
>CAZCYS010000034.1:0-11844 GCA_964502825.1 uncultured Hydromonas sp.
GCTTTGATGGCGATGGGGATTATGGTGATTAGCTATGATTTGTTTACGCATGCGAGCGATCATTTGGATAGTTCTGCATGGCAGCGTGGTTTGGCGCTGTTCGCAGCGACGGCGGCTTTGGTACTCTGGACGTTGGCGGCGGTGAATAATGCGCGCTATTTGCGCAGTCACAATGCGATTGATCCCCGTACGTGGTCGGATTTGTGCGGCGTGGTGACCGGGCTGTTGGCGTTGGTGATGCTGGGCGTGGGTTTGGTTTGGGCGCAATTTTCGCCGAGCAGTATTTTTGCGATTAGCACGGATGCGAATTTGCCGTGGTTGAAGTTTTTATTGATTGGTGGCGTGGTGATTGCTTTTTGCGCGTCGTGGCTGGGCAATATTTTGTGGAATGTCGCCAGTCATTTGCTGCCGATCAGTTTGACGGGGCAGTTGATTATATCGGAAACCTTGTTTTCGCTGATTTATGGTTTTGTTTATGATGGACGTTGGCCGCGAGTGCTCGAATGGCTGGCGATGAGCTTGGCGCTGGGGGGCGTGGTGTGGGCGATTCGCCTGCATGCGGATAAAGGCGGTGAAATTTCCGAGGAAGCGGCGCAGGTGCATTGATGTCACCCATCAAAACCGTTTGTACGCAATGACGACGGTGATGCTGTTGAGCGAGATTGTTCGTGGGTAAGCGAAGTCATCGTGCAGACGGTGTCAGCGTTTTCGTTTGTTTTTTGTCTCGGTTCCTCATACTGAGGTAGTTTGAGTATTTTTTGCAACATCTTATTAAATTCAATTGACAATCATTCTCATTTGCATTTAAAATTTTCTCACTTAAACACAAAGGGAGTAAATAATGAGTGCAAAACAATGGCGTTTGTTGGGTCTGGGAGCGGTGGTTATGAGTGCCGTGGCATTTTCCGCATGTGGTCAAAAACCACAGGCATCCGCAAATCCGGCGCAAGCGACGCCAGCCGCCGATGATGGCAAGGCTTTAACCGTCTACAGCGCGCGCGCCGAGCAACTGATTCAGCCGATTTTGGATCAATACACGCAGGAAACCGGCGTGAAGTTCAAGCTGGTTTCAGACAAAGAGGGCGTGTTGATGGAGCGCATGAAAACCGAGGGCGCGCAGTCGCCCGCTGATCTGTTGATTACCGTCGATGCGGGCAATTTGTGGCAGGCGGCACAAGCCGGTCTGCTCCAGCCGGTGCAATCGAAAGTTTTGAGCGACAATATTCCGGCGCATTTGCGTGACCCTGAGAACAAATGGTTCGGTCTGTCGGTGCGTGCGCGCACGATTTTTTACAACACCGCCAAGGTCAAGCCCGAACAGCTCTCCAGCTATCAAAATTTGGCTGATGCGCAATGGAAAGGCAAGCTGTGTCTGCGTACTTCGAAAAAAGTCTACAACCAATCCTTAGTTGCCATGATGATGAGTGAAGACGGCGAGCCGAAAACCGAAGCGATCGTGAAAGGCTGGGTGGCGAATCTGGCAACCGAGGTATTCCCCGATGACACCAAATTGCTCGAAGCCATCGGCTCGGGTCAATGCGAGGTCGGTATTGCCAATACTTATTACTATGGTCGCTTGATGGGTAAATCGCCTGATCTGCCGATTGGTATTTTCTGGGCGAATCAGCAGCTCAAAGGCACGCATGTGAATGTCTCCGGCGCAGGTGTGGCGGCACACAGCAAACACAAGGATGAAGCGGTCAAACTACTCGAATGGTTGTCCTCGGACAAGGCGCAAGGCACATTTGCCGGCAGTAATATGGAATATCCGGTGAATCCAAAAGTGCCTGCGGATGCGAAAGTCGCGGCCTGGGGTACATTTAAGCAAGACAACAATAACATCTCTGCGGCCGGACGTGATCAGGCCAAAGCGGTGATGTTGATGGATCGTGCGGGTTATAAATAAATGCTGATGCATAGGTCTATTGATTAAGTCCTATGCAAAGTAAAAAAGTAAAATCGGTCATTCCCGCGTAAGCGGGAATCCATTTTGAATGATAAGTTGTTGTTTTTGATGGGAATGACGGCATTTTTCTTATATATTGTATTAAGTTTAAATACCGATAGGTTTGTTGGTAATCGGGTGTCATGAATACAGGCTGTTGAATGGTTTCATTCGGCATTTAGGTGAGGCGTTGGTCGGTTTGGGAGTGATCTCAAACCGATTTGGCGTTTTATTGAGAAATATGAGCGATGGTTATATGGGCAGTGCTGTGACGAAAGGTGCGATGAATTGATGCGAATAAATTCGGGCGGCGTATGGTTTTGGCGCGTGGTGTTGCTTGGCCTGTGCGCGCTGACCTTAATCCCTTTGTCGGGATTGTTGCAATGGGACGGTGTGGACCGCACCGTTTGGGCGCATCTATGGGCGTATCAAGTGCCGTCTCTATTGCGCAATACCACGGTGTTGTTATTCGGTGTGGGTTTTGGCGTACTGCTGCTCGGGATTTCGTGTGCGTGGCTGGTTAGTTTTTATGAGTTTCCTTTGCGCGGTGTGTTGCGCTGGTTATTGATGTTGCCGATGGCGATGCCGGCGTATGTGCTGGCGTTTGCCCTGCTGGGTGTATTTGACTATTCGGGCGGCGTGCAAACGTATTTGCGCACGCATGGCGTGGATGCTTCGGCTTGGCTGGATTTGCGCTCGGATTGGGGCGTGGTGCTGGTGCTGAGTTTGGCGCTGTATCCGTATGTGTATCTGCTGGCGCAGGAGGGTTTCGCGCATCTGGGCGTGCGCGTGCAGGAGGTCGGTCAGTCGCTGGGCTTGTCTCCGTGGCAGTCGTTTTGGCGCGTGGTGTTGCCGAGTACGCGGCCGTGGTGGATGGGTGGCTTGGGTCTGGCTTTGATGGAGACGCTGGCGGATTTTGGTACGGTGTCTACCTTGGGTTTTGATACGTTTACCACGGCGATTTATAAGGCGTGGTTTGCGTTGTTTTCGTTTCAGAGCGCGCAGCAGTTGGCCTCGTTGATGATCGTGCTGGTGTTTGCTTTGCTGTGGTTGGAGTTGCGCGCACGCGGTCATCGCCGTTATCAGGCTTTGGGACGA
Organism: uncultured Hydromonas sp.; assembly: GCA_964502825.1. Taxonomy (GTDB): domain Bacteria; phylum Pseudomonadota; class Gammaproteobacteria; order Burkholderiales; family Burkholderiaceae; genus CTSOIL-112. The sequence goes on from CAZCYS010000034.1 coordinate 3,044, forward strand.
ACCGCGCCGATTGTGCGCCAAAAGCTGTCTTTTTGGGGGCAAGTGGGTGTGAGCGTGTGGCTTTGGGGGATTTTGAGTCTGGCGTGTTTTGTGCCCGTGGCGCAATTGTTGGTGTGGGTCGGTGCGCAAACACAGTTGAATTGGGCGCGGGTTGGCTCGCTGTTGGGGCAGTCGTTGTTGCTCGGTGTTTTGGCGGCGTTGGTGGTGGTGCTGTTGGCATCCATGCTGGCGTATGCGCGGCGTTATGCGCATCTGCGCGGGCAGTCGGTTCTGGTGCAAATCGCGACCTTGGGTTATGCGGTTCCCGGCTCGATTTTAGCGGTGGCGTTTTTCACGCCGATGGTTTTTATGGATCGGATGCTGTTGAACTTGGGTTGGTTGGATGCGGGTGATGTGTTGTTTCGCGGCTCGCTGGTGGCTTTGTTACTGGCGTATGCGACGCGCTTTTTGGCGGTGGCGCACGCGTCGGTGGAGAGTGGTTTGCAGCGCATGGGACGACATCATGAGGAGGTGGCGCAGAGCTTGGGCGTGGCGGGATTTGCATTGTGGCGGCGGGTGCATTGGCCGCTGCTGTATTCGAGTCTGCTCACGGCGGGGCTGATGGTCGCGGTCGATGTGATGAAGGAAATGCCGATGACGCTGATGGCGCGTCCGACCGGCTGGGATACCTTGGCGACGCAGATTTTTGCTTATACCAGTGAGGGTGATTGGCATAACGCGGCGCTGCCGTCTTTGCTGTTGGTGTTGATCGGTCTGATTCCGGTCGGTTTGCTGGCATGGCAAATGCGGCGGCGATTTTGAGGGTGGAGAGTAGGATGGGAAATGCTTATTTGGCGGTGCGTGACATTGCGGTGGATTATGGGCATAAGGCACATAACAGAGGGCAAAACGCGCGCAACGTCGTGCTGTCGAATTTGTCTTTGCAGTTGGCGCAAGGGGAAGTCGGTTGCCTGCTCGGTGCATCCGGCTGCGGTAAGTCCACGGTGCTGCGCGCAATTGCCGGATTTGTCGCCATTGGCGCGGGGCAGATTGAGCTGAATCAACGGTGCTTGGCGGCGGATGGCTTGCATACGCCGGCGCATGCGCGTGCGGTCGGTATGGTGTTTCAGGATTACGCGCTGTTTCCGCATTTGAACGTGGCGGATAATGTCGCGTTTGGCTTGTCGGCTTGGTCAAAAGCCGAGCGTGCCGAGCGCGTGCGTTATTTACTCGAATTAACGAAATTACAGGACTACGCGCGCAGCTACCCGCACCAACTCTCGGGTGGTCAGCAACAGCGCGTGGCGCTGGCTCGGGCGCTGGCACCCAAACCGCAGTTGTTGCTGTTGGATGAGCCGTTCTCCAACCTTGATGTGGCTTTGCGTGCGCAACTGGCGCACGAGGTGCGTGCATTGCTCAAGCACGAAGGCACCACCGCGCTGTGGGTCACGCACGATCAGATTGAAGCCTTTCATGTCGCCGATCAAATCGGCGTGATGGAGGGCGGTGCGATTGTGCAGTGGGACACGCCGTATGCGCTGTACCACGCGCCGAAAACGCGCGAAATTGCCGCATTTATTGGACAAAGCGTATTGCTGTCCGCACGCGCCATTGGCGAACATGCGATTGAGGTGGCTGAGTTTGGCGAGTACCCGAGCGCCAGAGCTTTGACAATCGGGCAGGCGGTTCAGGTGCTTTTGCGGCCGGATGATGTGATACACGACGATCATGCGCCGATTCGCGCGCAGATCGAGGACAAACACTTTCACGGCGCGAATTTTATTTATCACCTGCGTTTACGCGACGGCCAGCGGATTTTGGCGCACGTCCCGTCGCACCACAATCACGCGGTGGGTGAGTCCATCGGCGTGCGTTTGGATTTAAATCATTTGGTGGTGTTTGATTAAGGTAGTCGTAGATACCGCTTCTGTTGGTGAGCAAGACGGTATTCACAGATTATGAACAATATGCTGAATGAGCTATGCCGGTCGGATACCCGTATCCAACCGACGTTGATGCAGACCCAAAACAATCTGCGTGATTATTTTTTCCACACAATTCGGTAATTCACCAACACATCCGCGCTGAGTAGGAATAGCAACAATAAGCCTTGAAATAGCATGCTCACCGACTGAGGTAGGCTCATGGAGATTTGCAGCGCTTCGCCGCCGAGGGTGAGCAGCGCCATCAGCAGCGCGCCGAGCAGAACGCCAATCGGATGCAAGCGCCCCAAAAAGGCGACGATGATGGCGGTGAAGCCATAGCCCGGGCGCCAGCTCTCTTGCAATTGACCGACCGGACCGGCAACTTCGAGCGCACCGGCCAAACCAGCCAAGCCGCCGCTGATCAGCAGCGCCAGCCAAATCAAACGGTTGGTTTTAAAACCAGCGTAGTTGGCTGCCTTGGGTGCAAGCCCCGCGACGGTCATTTGAAAGCCGATGAAGGAGCGTTTGACGAACAGCCACATCAGCGGCACGGCCAGTAGTATCAATAAAACGCCGACATGCAAGCGCGTGGTTTCGAGCGCTGGCAACCATTGACCAAGCAGTGGCAGCGTCGCGTGCGCAGGGAACATTTGTGATTGTGGAAAACCCGCGCCCATCGGGTCTTGCAGCGGGGCGGTGTTGTCCACAGTGCCGACCAGTAAATATTGCAACAGGCTTTGCGCCACATACACCAGCATCAATGTGGTCAGAATTTCATTGGCGTTGAACTGTGTGCGCATCCATGCGGCCAAACCCGCCCACACCATGCCGCCGACGATACCGGCGAGAATCATCAGCACGACCAGCGCGCCCGAGGTGATGCTGTTTTGCGCGTAGACCATGACGGCGGTGGCGAAAATCCCACCCATGACCAATTGGCCTTCCGCGCCGATATTCCATACCTGTGCGCGGTAGGCGACCGCCAAACCCAGACCGATCAAGCATAGCGGCAGGGCTTTGAGCAGCCACTCGCTGATACCGTAGACGGAGGACAGCGGCTCGATAAAGTAGGCTTTAAACGCGATTTGCGGATCCACACCCAACAGCATGAAAATAGCCAAACCCGCAATCAGCGTGGCAATGACGACGATCAGCGGTACGATGAACTGCATACGCAATGACGGCTCTGGGCGAGGAACGAGTTTGAATGGGATGAGCATGGTGTGCTGTGCTTATATCGTTGATGGGTTAGGCCGAAGCGGTGTTTTGTGTTGGATGGTTTTCAAACAACCCTGACATCCACAGGCCGATTTGTTCGGGCGTGGTATCCTCGGTCGGGCAGGTCGGCGATACGCGACCATGTGCGATGACGGCAATGCGATCGGCGATTTGGAAAATTTCTTCCAATTCCTCGGAAATCAGCAAAATAGCCACGCCTTCTGCGGCCAGATCAAGCAGGCGCTGGCGTAAAAACGCGGATGCGCCGACGTCCACGCCCCAAGTCGGCTGCGCCACGATCATGAGTTTGGGCGCGAGCAAAATTTCGCGCCCCATGATGAATTTTTGCAAATTGCCACCGGACAGACTGCTGGCGGTGCTTTGGTTGCCTTGGCATTTGACTTGAAACTCTTGGATGCAGCGATCGGCTAATTCGCGGGTTTTTTTACGTTGAATCAGGCCGCGACGCAGCATACCGAACTTGGGTGATTGATAGGCGGTCAGCAGGGCGTTTTCGGCCAAACTCATGGCGGGAACGGCGCCTTTGCCGAGACGCTCTTCGGGTACGAAACACAGTCCCAGCCCCAAGTTGCGCCGTTGCGCCGCGTCCATGTGACCGGCACTTTGTCCCATAATTTGCACCATATCGGCGCGCGCGGCGCGCTTTTCACCGGACAAGGCGGCGAGTAATTCGGCTTGTCCGTTGCCCGAAACGCCCGCAATCCCGAGAATTTCACCGGCGCGCACGGACAGGTTGACCCCGGATAAATCGACACCGAACGGATCGTCGGTCGGCATGGATAAGTTGTTGATTTGCAATCGAATATCGCCGGTTTCGTGCGAAGCGTGCTCGTACTGCGGCAAGGCGCGACCGATCATCAATTGCGCCATGGTCTCGACGGTTTCTTCTTTAGGGGTGCATTCGCCCGATACAGCGCCGTGGCGCAGCACGGTTGCGCTGTCGCATAGACTTTGGATTTCATCGAGTTTGTGGCTGATATACAAAATACTGCAACCCTCGGAGGCCAGTTGGCGCAGGGTGACGAAGAGTTTCTCGACCGCTTGCGGCGTGAGCACCGAGGTTGGCTCGTCCATAATCAGCAGTTTGGGATTTTGTAGCAGACAGCGCACGATTTCGACGCGTTGCCGCTCACCGACTGATAAATCATGTACCAGTCGTTGCGGCGCAATCGGCAGACCATAATGCTCGGACACCTGTTTGATGCGCTCGGACAGTACGCTCATCGACGTTTTTTCATCCATGGCCAGCGCGATATTCTCGACCACGGTCAGGGTTTCAAACAGCGAAAAGTGCTGAAACACCATGCCGATGCCGAGTGCGCGCGCTTGCGCAGGAGATTTGATTTGAACTTCCTGTCCGTCCCAGAGGATTTTACCTGCGTCCGGCTGGGTTACGCCGTAGATCATTTTCATCAGCGTGGATTTGCCCGCGCCGTTTTCGCCCAGTACGGCGTGAATTTCACCCGGTGCGACGGACAGGCTGACGTTGTCATTGGCACGCATGGTGCCGTAGATTTTGGTCATGCCTTGCAGTTCAATGCGAGCGGGAGTGGCGGTATGGTGTGCAGTCATGGTGAATCACATTAGTGTGCAGGGGATTTTTTCGGCGTGAATTTGCTCACGAGGGTAACGACGAGTAAAACCAGCGCACCGACGATCGTGCCGACGATCAAATCCATAAAGATACTGGAGATGGTTTGCAACCAAGATGGTACGCTGTGAGCGACCACTTCATAAAGATGGTGGACGCCGAAGCTATGCGGCAAGTTGTGCGCAATGATGCTGCCGCCGACGAGGAACATCGCCAGCGTGCCGATAAAGGCCAAAGCCTTCATCAGGCGTGGCATGATCCATAGGGCGAGTTTGCCGAATGCTTGTGCGATGCTGCTCTTTTTTTGTAATAACCACAAGCCGACGTCATCGAGTTTGACAATGCCGCCGACCAAGCCATATACGCCGACCGTCATCAATAAAGAAATGCCTACCAATACGCCAAGCTGTTGCATGAACGGGCGATCCTGAACCACGCCCAAGGTGATGACAATGATTTCGGCGGAGAGAATAAAGTCGGTACGAACGGCGCCTTTGATTTTTTCTTTCTCATACTGCACCATATCGACGGTTTCATTTTCGATGGCGTTGACCAGCTCGGTGTGGTGTTGTTGGTCTTCTTCTTTTTTGTGCAGAAATTTATGCGCGACTTTTTCAAACCCCTCAAAGCACAAATACGCACCACCGATCATCAGTAAAATGGTGACCAGCCACGGCTGCCATGCCGCCAAAGCGAGCGACAGCGGAACGATGATGGCCTTATTAACGAGCGAGCCTTTGGCAACCGCCCAGACCACGGGTAATTCGCGATTGGCATTGATGCCGGTGACTTGCTGAGCATTCAGCGCCAAATCGTCGCCGAGTACGCCGGCGGTTTTTTTCGCGGCGACTTTGGTCATGACACTGACGTCATCCAGCAATGTGGCAATGTCGTCCAGTAGGGTTAATAAGCTTGCGCCAGCCATATGAGGGTTGTCCTTGGTTGAAAAACGTTAAACCGTAATCATAGCGTCAAACCCCTGAAAATGCATTAAAATTCAGGGAAAAGCCGCACTGGGTAGCAAGGAAATTCTGTTGCAGGAATTCAACAACTGCGAGTGATTTGTGCGTGATTTCGCGGCAGATGCGTAAAAAATCGTCAACCAGAACCGAGCTTAGGGCATTATATGGGGCGTAGGCGGATTGATTGGTATCAATTAGCCTCCCACACAAAGAAATGGAGAACCGAATGAACACTCAATTAGTCAAACGCATTGCCTTGTCCACACTGTTGGTTGGTTTGGCTGCGGGTGCTGTCGCGTATGCGGCCACGTTTGCCGAAGCGGACACCAATGGTGACGGCAAATTGTCGTTGGAAGAGGCTAAAGCCGCGAATCTGCAAGATGTCGTGACCAATTTTAAGAAAATTGACACGGATCGCGACGGCTTCTTGTCCAAAGCGGAGCTGAAAGCCAACCGCTAACCCATTCTTCAACCCATCACGGATCATACGTGAGCAATACCCTGCGAGCACCCGCCGCAGGGTATTTTCGTTATCGTTGCCATACAGCGTAGGCACTATCGCAAAACTACGCTACACTGCGAACTATTTCACACACACAGTCATTATCATGAGCAAAACCTTAAGCTTGGCCAAACGCAGCGGCGACAGCAAAACTGAAAAAGCGGCAGGACAGCGCAGTCCGATTCGCGGTCGCAACCGCAATAACCATGTCACAGGCGCAGGCGCGCATCCAAGTGGTTCGCCGGAAGCACACAAAAAACAAGGCAAACCCAACCCATTCGCGAAAAAATCCGCCGAGTCGAGTCACAATCGCTCGGCACATCCTACACGTCCTACGGCTACTGATCGTCCCGCCCGAGCGGATCGGGGCGATTCATTCGCGGCTAAAGATTCAAAGCCTCGGACATCCGCACGGCCATCGGATCGTTCGGCCAAATTCGACCCCAAAGCCAAGCCAAACAGCGATTCATCCCGCGCACAAGCCCGTACCTCTGCAGGCGCAGGCAGACCTGCGGCAAAAGCTTCAGCAAAGCCCTTGGCCAAAGCGCCACAGACCGTATTGCGTCACGGTAAAGTGCGCGACGGCGTGCGTGAGTTTAGCGATGGGCGTGTGGTTCAACCCAAACGTGGCGCGGGCAATAGCGCTGAGCGCCCCAAAAATCCGAATCTGCAGTTGAAATCGCTGCGTGATGAACGAGCAGCGGCGCAGACGATGCCAACAATGGCACCAAAGGGATCTCAAACGAAGCCATCCATCAGCAACGCCTCTAAGGAAACAGCCGCGCCCGCAGGTATCCGCATTTCCAAATACCTCGCCGATCAAGGCCTGTGTTCGCGCCGCGAAGCCGACGCCTACATTGAAAAAGGCTGGGTCACGGTCAATGGCAAGCGCGCCGAACTCGGACAGCGCGTGCTGCCGCACGAGCGCGTGCAATTGGCGCGCCAAGCGAGCGCTGCGCAAGCGTTGCGCGTCACCATTTTGATCAACAAGCCGGTTGGTTATGTGTCGGGGCAGGCCGAGGATGGCTACGAACCGGCGGTGAGCTTGATCACGGCGGACAATCAATGGGAAGACGCGCCGTTTCAACAGGATTTTGAGTTCAAACATCTACGCGGACTGGCTCCGGCAGGGCGTCTGGACATCGACTCGGTTGGCCTGCTCGTGCTCACGCAAGATGGACGCGTGGCCAAACAATTGATCGGAGAAGACAGCGAGATTGACAAAGAATACCTCGTTCGGGTGGAAGGCGAATTGATTGATAATGGTTTGCAGCTGCTCAATCACGGTTTGGAACTGGACGGCGTGCCACTGCGCCGTGCGCAAGTGAGCTGGCAAAATGAGGATCAACTACGCTTCGTGCTGCGCGAGGGAAAAAAACGCCAGATTCGCCGCATGTGCGAGCTGGTCGGGCTGAAAGTGGTGGGTCTGAAACGCATCCGCATTGGCAAGGTCAAACTGGGCAATCTACCGACGGGCAAATGGCGTTATTTGGCTGAAGATGAGGTTTTTTGACTCTATAAATCTGTGATGCAATGATTGGAAATGACTGAAGGGATGGCGTAAAAATCGCCATCCCTTTTATTATTGATAGCACCTATTTGATCTCACTTGCGCTGGTAAAATCTGCTGTGTATGATGCAGCGAAGGTAAAAATTGTTGGCATTGTCGCTCATCGCTGGTGGTTCATACTGCGCAGTGGCGAAATTAAAAAGGGAGAAACATCATGTACACATCATTCCAATCACATCTGCAAAACGAATTACAGGCCATTGAACAGGCCGGTTTGTATAAAAACGAGCGCATTATTGTGTCGCCACAGGGTGCGGTGATTCGCGTCGCGGACGGACAAGAGGTACTGAATTTTTGTGCGAACAATTATCTGGGTTTGTCCAATAGCCCCGAGCTGAAACAGGCAGCGAAAGACGCGATTGACAGTCATGGTTACGGCGTATCGTCGGTGCGTTTCATCTGCGGCACGCAGGACGTACATAAGCAACTTGAATCCGCCATCGCGCAGTTTTTCGGCACCGAGGACACGATTTTGTACGCCGCGTGTTTTGATGCGAACGGTGGGGTGTTCGAGCCGCTGCTGACCGAGCAGGATGCGATCATTTCCGATGCGCTGAATCACGCTTCGATCATCGACGGCGTGCGCTTGTGCAAGGCGCAACGCTACCGCTACGCCAACGCCGACATGGCTGATCTGGAAGCACAATTGCAAAAAGCGCAGGCGCAACGCTTTCGCCTGATCGTCACCGATGGCGTGTTCTCGATGGATGGTAATGTCGCGCCACTGGACAAAATTTATGCGCTGGCCGAGCAATACGACGCCATGATTATGGTGGACGAATCGCACTCGGCGGGCGTGGTCGGCGATACCGGGCGTGGCGTGACCGAGCGCTATAATCTGCGAGGCAAGGTGGAAATCATTACCGGCACGCTGGGTAAAGCCTTTGGCGGTGCGATTGGTGGATTTACCACCGGCAAAAAAGAAATCATTGACCTGCTGCGTCAGCGTTCGCGCCCGTATTTGTTTTCCAACTCGATTCCGCCGCTGCGCTCGTCCGCTGATCGCGACGCATTGCGTGCCGGCGTACTCGAT
>CAZCYS010000035.1:0-11836 GCA_964502825.1 uncultured Hydromonas sp.
GTGGAGTAGGGACATGGTGTTCCTCAATTATGGGCTGATAACTGTTGATTAAACCAATGAATATCTGGGTAATTTTACTCGAATAAATCTGATGATTCACAGGCAATTGGGTTAAAATGAATCGGTTTTTTCATATTTTGTGCAAATTGTATCTTTGGATCAATTGTTTTGTAGGGGAGCAGCGGATGGGACAGCCAATCGCGTGTTTGGGTGATACTTCTTCGCATGGCGGGCAGATCGTGACCGCATCAGGGACTTTTTCGGTGATGGGGCAACCTGTTGCTCGCGTTGGTGATCGCTTTGATTGCCCAAAGCATGGGAAGCAGACGATTGTGTCCGGCTCATCAACGCATTTGGATGAGGGAAAGTCCGTTGCGCACGTGGGTTCGCAGGTGTCTTGCGGTGCGGTGATTACATCGGGGAATGCTAGCTTTACCATCGGTGATTGATGGCTGTCTTGGCATAGCGCTGGGGTGGTTGTTGGGTTGAATATTAAATGAGCATGTGATTATGGATATTTCAAGAGCGGCGTTGTTTGGGAAACTAAATCCTACTTTGTTCAAGGCGATTGAGGGTGCTACGGTTTTTTGTAAATTGCGCGGCAATCCTTATGTCGAGCTGGTGCATTGGTTGCATCAGATTGTGAATTTGGCTGACAGTGATATTCATCGCATTGCTCGGCATTTTGGTTTGAATATGTCCGTGTTGCAAAATGATATGACGGCATATATGGCGACTTTGCCCAATGGCGCCAGCTCCATCAGTGATTTTTCGCATCATGTGACGGAGTCGATTGAGCGGGCGTGGGTTTTTTCTACTCTGTATTTCAATGCGCCGATGATTCGAGGGGCGTATTTGTTGGCGGTGCTGATCCGAACCGCTGAGTATCGCGCTGCTTTGTACGGAATCTCGGCGGAGTTTCGCAAGATTTCTTTGAATGATGTGGGTCAATTTGAAGAGGCGGTGATCGGTTCTCCAGAGTCGACCGAACAGGCTGCCGATGGTTCTGATTTCTCGGTCAGTACGCCCGGCGAAGCCAGCGGCGCAATGGCTGGGGGCGATGCTCAGGGTAAAAGTATGTTGGCGCGCTTTTGCACCGATATGACTGAGTTGGCTCGCCAAGGGAAAATTGATCCGGTGGTTGGGCGCACGGAAGAGGTGCGTAATATGATTGATGTATTGTTGCGTCGCCGCCAAAATAATCCACTTTTGACCGGCGAGGCGGGCGTGGGTAAGACGGCGGTGGTTGAAGGCTTGGCCTTAGCTATTGCGCAGGGTGATGTGCCGCCTGCTTTGAAACAGGTCAGATTGTTGTCGTTGGATGTGGGCGCTCTGCTGGCGGGAGCCAGTATGAAAGGTGAGTTTGAGTCACGATTAAAGGGGGTTATTGAGGAGGCGTCAAAATCCAAACAGCCGATTATCATGTTTGTCGATGAAATTCATACCTTGGTCGGTGCGGGCGGAGCGCAGGGCACAGGGGATGCGGCGAACTTACTCAAACCGGCCTTGGCGCGCGGTACGTTACGCACCGTTGGCGCAACTACTTGGACGGAATATAAAAAGCACATTGAAAAAGACCCTGCGCTGACTCGTCGGTTTCAGGTGCTGCAAGTTGCAGAGCCTGAGGAACTGAAGGCGATTGAGATGGTGCGAGGCGTGCGAGATATTTTCATGCAGCATCATCAGGTTGAAATTTTGGATGAGGCGGTTCAAGCGGCGGTTAAACTGTCGCATCGGTACATTCCATCTCGTCAGTTGCCGGATAAGGCCATTAGTTTATTGGACACCGCTTGCGCCCGTGTCGCTTTTTCTTTGTCGTCACCGCCCGCGCAAGTCGAATTTATGAGTCGTAAATTGGACGCTTTGGCTTTGGAGAAAAGCCTGCTGGATCGGGAGGTTCAGTTTGGCGCGGAACACGATGCGCGAGTGAAAGGTATTGAGTTGCAGATAGCGGACACTCAGCAAGAATTGGCAGTATTAGAGCAACAGTGGCAGCAAGAGCGCGCCTTGGCTGAGGAAATTCAAAAATTGCGTATGGCGCAAACCGACCCGCAAGCCAATGTTGAACAACTGCGTGATCAGATTCGAAGCAAAGAGTATGATTTGTGCCAAATTCAGGGTGAGCATCCCTTGGTATATGACCAGGTGGGTGAAGATGTGGTGGCGGCAATTGTGGCAGACTGGACTGGAATTCCTGTAGGCAAAATGGTCAGCGATGAAATGCAAAATATTCTCGCTTTGGATCAAAAGCTGGCTGCTCGGGTTATGGGGCAAGATCACGCATTGCAGCAAATTGCGCGTAGGGTTCAAACTTCGTATGCAAAACTATTGGATCCGAATAAGCCCGTAGGGGTGTTTATGCTGGTTGGGCCGTCTGGTGTGGGTAAGACGGAAACGGCTTTGGCCTTGGCAGAGCAAATGTACGGAGGTGAACAGAATTTGATCACCATTAATATGAGCGAATACCAAGAGTCTCATACCGTCTCTACCTTAAAAGGTGCTCCGCCCGGCTATGTGGGCTATGGAGAGGGAGGAGTGCTTACGGAGGCGGTGCGCAAGCGGCCATACAGCGTGATTTTATTGGATGAGATTGAAAAAGCGCATCCGGATGTGTACGAGATTTTCTTCCAGGTCTTTGATAAAGGCTGGATGGAGGATGGTGAAGGGCGTTATATTGACTTTAAAAATACCACCATTCTGCTAACCAGTAATGCGGCTTCTGATATGATTGTCGCGCTCTGTCAAGATGAGGATCTGCTTCCGGAGGCGGAAGCCTTGAAGGGGAGCATTGGTGCCGAGTTGCTGAAGGTCTTCCCCGCCGCGTTTATGGGGCGAATTACCGCTATTCCGTATTATCCCTTGACAACGAGTAGTCTGCGAATGATTGTAGATGCTCAATTGTCTAAAGTACAAAAACGTTTGCAGGAAAATCACGGTATTGACTTGATTTTTGATGAGCCGGTCAGTCAGTTTATCGTGGATTCTTGTTTGTCTTCGGATACGGGGGCTCGCTTGGTAATAGGGTATATTGAGAAAAATATTCTGCCCAAATTAAGTCTTTTGATTTTGACGAATATGGGTGAACAGAAAAAGATACACAAAATAATTGTGAAATTGGACAATGATAATGTATTATTTCAAGCGGAATGATGTCATTTGTTGACTTGCTTCGTGATAAAGCCAAGGAGAAACCTTAATGTCTATTGAAAATAGTGGTCAAAAGTTTATTGCCAAAAACCGTGCGCCTCGTGTTCAAATTGAATACGATGTGGAAGTATATGGCGCTGAGAAAAAGGTTGAGTTGCCTTTTGTAATGGCGGTTTTGTCCGATTTGTCTGGTAAATCGGAGGTTGAATTGCCTGCGTTGGCTGAACGCAAGTTTTTGGATATTGATATCGATAACTTTGACGAGCGCTTAAAGTCGATTAAACCTCGAGTGTCCTTTTCCGTTCCCAATACATTAACGGGTGAAGGGCGCTTGTCGGTTGATATGACATTCAACAACATGGACGATTTCTCGCCGGCACAAATTGCTCAAAAAGTGGATGCTCTTAAACAATTATTGGATGCTCGCACACAGTTGTCTAATTTGCAAACCTATATGGACGGCAAAGTGGGTGCGGAAGGTTTAATTAGCCAAATTTTGCAAGATCCGGCATTGATGAAAACTTTGGCGGCGGCGCCTAAACCGGAAACCAAAGAAGAATAACTTACGTCGTCAAATGTATTTGTTTAATTGAAGAGGATATTATGGCAAACCAAGCGAAGCAGGAGACTTTGTCGGCAGAAAGCCTTGCTCAAGAGTCGGTGTTCAGTGATTTGATTAGCCGTGAATTTAAACCGAAAACCGAGCAAGCGCGAGAAGCTGTTGAGTCGGCAGTACGTACGTTGGCGGAACAGGCTTTGGTCAACACGGTTACATTAAGTGAAGATTCATATTACACAATTGGCGCGCTGATTGGTGAAATTGATAAAAAATTATCTGAGCAAATTAACTTGATTTTGCATCATCCAGAATTTCAAGCGCTGGAGAGCGCGTGGCGCGGATTGCATTATCTGGTCTCTAACTCTGAGACGGACAGTAAGCTCAAAATTCGATTTTTGAATGTATCTAAAGATGAGATGCGCAAAAATCTCAAGCGTTATAAAGGTGTTGCCTGGGATCAGAGTCCGTTCTTCAAAGCGGTTTATGAAGCGGAATATGGTCAATTGGGTGGTGAGCCTTATGGTGCGATTGTGGCCGATTATTACTTCGATCATTCTCCGGCTGATGTGGAAATGCTGCAATCTATTGCCAAAGTGGCGGCCTCCGCGCATGCGCCATTTCTCGCCGGTGCTTCGCCGTCAGTGATGCAGATGGACTCATGGCAGGAATTGTCTAATCCTCGGGAGTTGGCCAAGTTGTTCTCTAATACAGAATATGCCGCATGGAACTCTTTGCGTTTATCGGAAGATGCGCGTTACGTTGGTTTGGCAATGCCGCGTTTTTTAAGTCGTATGCCTTATGGTGCGAAAACCAACCCTGTAGATGAGTTTGCTTTTGAAGAGAATATTGATGGAGCGAATCATTCTAAATATAGCTGGGCTAATGCCGCATACGCAATGGCGGTGAATATTAATCGTTCCTACAAACTCTATGGTTGGGGTACATCCATTCGGGGTGTAGAGAGTGGTGGGATTGTAGAGAATCTCCCTGTTCATACTTTCCCAACAGACGATGGTGGTGTGGATGCCAAATGTCCTACCGAAGTCGCGATTAGCGATCGTCGTGAGGCGGAGTTGTCGAATAGTGGCTTTTTACCATTGGTTCATCGTAAAAATACGGATTATGCCGCATTCATTGGTGCGCAGTCCTTGCAGAAACCTGTTGAGTATGATGATCCGGATGCAACTGCTAATGCGGCATTGGCTGCGCGTCTGCCGTATTTGTTTGCATGTTCTCGTTTTGCGCACTATTTGAAATGTATCGTTCGCGATAAAGTTGGTTCGTTTAAAGAACGTGAGGAAATGGAGCGTTGGTTAAATGACTGGATCATGGATTATGTTGATGGCGATCCGATTAACTCGACGACTGAAGTGAAGGCGCGTCGTCCGTTATCAGATGCGCAAGTTGTTGTGGAAGACATTGAAGGGCAACCGGGTTATTATTCGGCCAAATTCTATTTGCGTCCGCATTTCCAACTCGAAGGATTAACGGTTTCTTTGCGTTTGGTTACTAAATTACCTGCAAATGAAGCTTCATCTTAATTTTTTATGGTGTTTTAATGCTTTCAGCGGAAGGAGAAAATGATGCAAGAGATGTTTATATTGTTGGATGGTATTTCTGGTGAAACCCAAGCCAAAGGCGTTGATAAAAAAAATATCGACGTTCTGAACTTTAATTGGGGTATTGAACAACAGTCTGCTATGCACACCGGTGGCGGTGGTGGTGCGGGTAAAGCAACGGTACATGATCTTGAGTTTACTCATTATTATGACAAAGCATCTCCAACCTTGGCGCAGTTTTGTTTGAATGGCAAGCACATTAAGTCTGGTGTCTTGACGATTCGCAAAGCAGGTGGAGCGAATCCAATTGAATATTTGAAAATCAAAATGGAAGATATTTTGATTACTTATACAGGACAAGTTGGTTTGTCAACCGACGATGTGCGTATTACAGAAAAAGTGCGTTTGGCATTTTCTCGTTTGGATGTTACTTATACAGAGCAAAGCCAATCTGGTACGAAGTCTGGTCCTGTTAACATTAAATGGGATATTAAGAAAAACGCTGCCTCATAATTTTGACTGTTTGTTAGTAAGGTTCACTTCCATGACGAACGCCTCTTTAAAGCGTTGTTATTTGGCAATACGAATCCCGCTAATCCTTATGGGATTGTCTATAGGGATAGCGGGGTGTTCCTTATTGGGTTCTAAGGTTGAGTTGCCAAGCAATTCCATGGCGACCGATACCGGTAAAGAAACTCGGAAATTGGAGATTGGGGTTATAGGTAACACCATGTTGAATACCGACAACATGGGGCGGTCTTTCCCTGTATTAGTTAAGGTTTATGAGCTAAAGTCAGACAATGTGTTTAAAAATGCTGATTTTTTCTCATTGCAAACCAATGACAAAGCGGTCTTGCAAGACGACTTACTTCATAAAGATGAGATTTTGCTGCGTCCGGGGAAAAATGCGGTCATAAAAAGAATGCTGAGTCCCGAAACAAGCGCCATTGGTGTTGTGGCTGAGTTTCGGGAGCTCACTTTTGCTGATTGGCGCAAGAGCTATAGTCTAACGCCGGCTCATGATAGTCGATGGTATCGCGCTGTTGTTCCTCGTGAAAAAGTTAAGCTCAATATTCAGGTAAATACTAAAGATATCCGTATTATTGAGTTGGATTAGTCGCAAGCGTTGTTGATTGCGTTATTCAGAAGGTACTATGGATCCATTATTACTTGAATATTATAATAAAGAGTTATTGTACCTTAAGGAAATGGGAGCTGAGTTTGCACAGCAGCACCCGAAAATAGCTCGTCGTTTGGGGATGCATGGCATTGAGGTGGCAGACCCTTATGTTGAGCGCTTGCTGGAAGGTTTTGCCTTCTTGGCCGCTCGCACACAAATCAAATTAGATGCAGAGTTTCCCCGGTTTACTCAACGACTATTAGAGGTTGTCTATCCCAATTACCTTGCGCCTACTCCTTCAATGACCGTTGTGCAGTTTAGGCCACAGCCGTCAGATGGTGACTTAAGTAAGGGGTTTAAAGTTGCCCGCGGTACTCAGTTGTATAGTCGAGTGCATGGTGAGGGCGATACCGAGGTTACTTTTACCACCAGTCAAGATGTCACTTTATGGCCGCTTGGTATTGAATCTGCGCGTTTAATGTCAACTCCTCCCGATATTAAGCATTTGGAACGATTGATCCCCAACCAACGGGTTCGAGGCGCATTGCGTTTAACATTAAAAATAAATAATGGATTAACCTTTGACAAATTAAAGGGGTTAGACAGGTTGCCAATTTATTTGGCAGGGGATGAAAAAATAGCAAGTCAATTGTTTGAGCTGATCCACAGTCAGACAGCAGCTACGGTGATTTGCCCAGTGAATAATATACAGGCTCCTTTGTCGATCCATGGATCGGGCGTTTCTTATGAAGGGCTAAAGCCTGAGCAAAGTTTGTTGCCGATGATGTGGAATAGTTTTCATGGGCATAATTTGCTTCATGAGTATTTTTCACTATCAAGCCGATTCTATTTTTTTGAGCTAACTGATTTACAAAACAGCTTGAGTCAATACTCTGGAAGTAGTGTTGAAATTATTTTGTTACTGAAGAACGTTCCAGAAACTTTGTCTCATCATGTTGATGCTCAACAATTTGGACTGCATTGTTCTCCGGCAGTTAATTTGTTTGAGAAGCAAGCAGACCGGATTGAAGTTGATCGCAAACAGACCGAGTTTCATTTGGTGATGAATCGTCAGCGCGCACAAGATTATGAGGTATATCAAGTTACCAGCGTGATCGCACAAAACGACAAGCGAAGTCAGACAACCGTGTTTCGCCCGCTATTTGAAACGATTGTTAATGATACGGATAATTATGGTAAGTATTATTCGGTTAATCGTGAGGTCAGATTGGTCTCTGAATCGGCTCGAAAGTATGGGACGAGGACTCAATATATCGGCACGGAGTGCTATATCAGCCTCGTGGATCAGCACGAGGCGCCGATTGCAGACGAGATTCGGTACTTGACGGTAACGGCTTTGTCTACGAATCGAGATTTGGCTTCCTTATTGACTCGGACAGGTAGAAGTGATTTACATTGCAAGCTATCTATCCCATGCAAGGAAATAGGAATCATCCGTCCAATATCGCCAACTCGTCCGCCTTTTGCTCAAAGAGAGCGCGCTTGGCGACTGATTCGGTTACTCAGTTTCAATTATATTCCTTTAACAGATATCGCCTCTGCGGACTCTGCTCAAGCATTACGAAATCTATTAGGCCTGTTTGTGGCTCATCAAGATGAACAATCTCGAGGTCAGATCCATGCATTGTTATCAACAGAGCTTAACGCAGTCACACGTCGCTTGCCACGGAGTGGCCCTATTGTTTATGGTCGCGGTGTTGAGTGTAAAATCAACGTGGATGAGGATGGTTTTTCAGGCGCAAGCCCATTTTTGTTTGGTTTGATTTTAGAGCATTTTATTGCCAAACATGCCTCAATTAATGTGTTTACTCAATTGTCATTATCCAGTAGCCAGCGAGGACATATACATACATTTAGCCCACGCATGGGGCAACGCACGCAAGTTTAGTGGAGATTGATATGCATGCTCATATCCAAGACCCAGCTCAAGAAAAGGAACTGGGCAAACGTCGCCCCAATCAACAATTATTGCCAACCTTGTTTGATCGATTGTTTGATAATGCGCCGCATAAGCTCAAGGAGTCTGAGTTGGAGTATGCGGTCGATAAAAAACAGATGATGAATATTGTCCGACGCGATTTGGCTTTCTTATTCAACACAAGTTCTATTGAGCGAGACATGAACCGAAGTGTTTATTCCGCAGTGGCACAGTCAGTTATCAATTATGGTATTCCGCCATTGGCTGGGGAACATATGGCAAGTAAGTCATGGCAAGAGATGGAGGGTATTATTCGTCGGGCAATTATTGACTTTGAGCCGCGAGTGATCGCTAAAAGCTTGACGATTAAGCCATCGGACAACTTGTCTCAACTGGGTGATAAAGTGTACAACATGATGGCTTTCACTGTTCGTGGTCAAATATATTTGGAGCCGTATCCTCTGGAGTTCACAATGCAAAGTGCCGTCGATATTGAGAACAGTCGGTTCAAGGTCATTAAGTTTTCCGCTTGAGTATCATGAATATGCCTGAATATCTTTCATCTGCGATCAACGCCGACTATGTGCAAATGGCGGTGGAAAGGCCATGGGATTACGGATTCATGAGCTTGGTTCGCTGGTTCGATGCGCGTTATCAAACTCAATACAGGATTGGTCAAACACTGCGCCCATCTCAGGATGCCATTCGCTTGGGACAACATCCCAGCGTATCATTCAGCCCTCGGGAACTGGCTTGCGTCCAAATTCAAAATGGCCGTATTAAAATCGAACACTTAGGTTTGGGTCTGTGGGGGGCAAACGGTCCATTGCCGCTTCACTTTAGTGAAATCGCAATGCATCGAAAAGAAATGGTGCATGATCACACATTAACGAATTTTGTTGATATATTTCACCATCGCTCATTTAGCTTGTTTTATCGGGCGTGGCTGATCAATCAAAGTACGGCGGGCTTGGATAGAAAAGATGATGAACGCTTTTCTCGCTATATTGCATGGTTGACCGGCAATGAGTATTCAGAGCTGGTGTATCAGGCGTTACCTGCCCATGCCAAGCTGTCTGCCAGTGTTCATTCAGTTGCCCAATCCAAAAGCACCGCCGCAATCACCCAAACATTAAGTCAATATTTCAAAACGACTTTTGTAATTGAAGAGTATTATTTTCAGTGGATGCGCATAGATCAGAGGGATGCTACGCGCTTGGGGCAAAATATTGCTTCGCATGAAGATAGCAATCGTTTGGGTATTGGTGCGATGTTAGGTGCGCACATCCCTGATTGCCAGCATAATTTTTTGCTTGTTGTGGGGCCGTTGAGTTTGGCTCAATATAAACAATTTTTACCGCGCGGCTCATCTTTTGTGCGATTGGTTGAATGGGTGCGTCATTTTGTCGGGTTTGAATATTCTTGGCATATGCGGCTGACCATTGATGCAAAGCAAGTTCAACCGATGCGTTTAGGCCCCTATCAAAAATTGGGTTGGGATACGTGGATAGGGCAAGCGAAAGTCAGCAATGGTGCGGTGGTTGGTGCAACCGTTGAGCCTGAGCAATATACCAAGTCCCTTTAATATTCATAAAATTCGTCGTTACAGGAATCAATATGAGTGAACTATTTGAGCAATACCAAGCCTTCTTAGCACCAATTACAGAAGATGCCCCTTGTGGTGCCAATCTAGAATATGAAAGTGATTACTTACTGCTTTTTGCCAAAGTTGAGCCTAAGGGTAGTGTTCAGTATGGTGATTTTGTTAGTGAAACTACCAATATATCTTGGGGCGAGGTTTTAGAGGATGTGGAGCAATTGCTTTTTCGAAGCAAGGACATTCGGCTACTCATCCTATGGATACGGGCGCAGCTATATAAGCGAGGAGCACAAGGTCTGTTCATGGGGCTACAGCTACTGCATGAGCTACTGATGCGCTATCCTGCAGAGATATACCCCACATTGGAGCAAGATGGTGAGCGCGACGAAATGTATCGGGCAAGCGCGCTGAATGAGCTGGTTAATCCGGAAGGAGTGCTAAAAGAGGCTCGCCAGATAACATTGGGTAGAAATTCGAACAATCGAATCAGCCTAAAAGAAATTGATTATTCACTTAGTAATAGTCGCTCAGGCGATGCAATGCCAATTGCCAGCGTTGTTCAACACATGAATGTGCTCAATAGTGATAATGATGAAGCCTACCTTGCTCTGACGCGAACACACGCTCTGCTCCTGCAAATGCAGATGGTATTTGAACAGCAGATGCCTGAATACGCCCCTAATTTAGAACCACTTATTAAGTTAGTACAATGGTTCAGTTCTGAGCCGCCGAGCATATTGCTTAAGCATGGACTGCGCCAAGCGGGTAATCCGGATGAGATGGAGTCTCATGTGGAGCAAGAAAATCATCATCGCTCAATGAATTCTGCATCATTATCGGGAAACACCGTCCAAAATCGTATGGAAGTGCGCCAACTCATTATGCAAGCGCAACAATGGTTTGAAATTAATGAGCCAAGTAGCCCCGTAGCCCTATTATTACATCAGGCACAGCAGTTGATCGGAAAACCTTTTGAGGACATATTTCAGGCCATTCCACCCGAGTTAGTGCAGCAATGGCGAATCAACCAAATACAAGAAGCGGATGACGAGAGTTAAAAATGTCAAGATTGGAACACGCCAATCAATAAGATGTATAATAAAAACGTCTTTAAGTTGAAATTGTGAGGATCGATGTTGTTGGGTCAGTAATGATCAGTGACACTGGTAGACTTTGGTCTGCGGGCGAAATAAAGAGAGGAAAATGATGACCAAAAAACAGTTTTGCAAATTAGCCACAATGATGTTGCTCGGTTATGCGACAGTATCGGTTGGCGCTCAAGAAATCGTCTCGGTTGATGGTCGTATTAGAGAAGTTTACTATTCTGGCTCAGGTGTGGTTGAGATTCCAACGGCCTCAGGGTTCTCTACGACCGTTGAGTTTGCAGATAAAGAAACCGTGCAAACAGTGGTGTCAGGAGATACTGCGGGTTGGACTGTGGTGCCACAAGGATCACGAATTTTCATTAAGCAAAATATCGATCCTGCGAAAAAGACGGTGCGCCGAACCAACCTTACCATCATTACCGACAAACGCAATTACTACATGAACGTCTATTCGACGACACAAGCAAATGCGGCCTTCGTCATTCGCTATCGCTATGACAATCCGCCACCGCCGCCGCCACCATTACCACCAACACCGGCCAATATAAAGCCAGCGGTTGTTACTGTGACGGAGTCAGAGCCCGTTGTTCCAAGAGGAAAACGACAACAGGCTGCTACTTCCGCGACTGCCGTGATTGTCAAGCCGGGTTACATCAACCGAGGCTACTCTTTAAGTGGCTCAGATAACATCTCGGTCGATAAAGTATACGATGACGGTGTAAAAACCTATTTCGAAATGAGTCCACGCATAGCGGTTCCAGAGGTTTATATGGTCAATGCTGCCGGCTATGATGTACCGATAACCG
>CAZCYS010000036.1:0-11610 GCA_964502825.1 uncultured Hydromonas sp.
ACCAACATCATCGGCAAACCCAATTTCATCCAGCCGGCAAAATCAAGACCTAATGCTTTGGCCGCGATCGCATTGGGCGGAGAGCCGACCAAGCTGCCCAGACCACCGATGCTGGCGGAATACGCCACACCCAAAAGAACAAACACAAAGGTACTGCGGTCTTTGTCCCGATCCAAATGCGACAACATGCCCAATACCAAAGGCAGCATCATGGCCGCCGTCGCGGTATTGCTGATCCACATGGACAAAAATGCGGTCACGCCAAACACCACCAAGGACGCAACGCCCAAATGCCCTTTTGAAATTGAAATGAGCCATAAGGCAATTTTTCGATCCAGTTGCTGGACGTGCAAGGCTGTTGCCAAAGCAAAACCGCCGAAAAACAAAAAGATAATCGGGTCGGCGAATGAGCTGAACGCCCTTTGCGTCGTCATTTCGGGAATACCAATCGCCACGGCCAGCACCGGAATCATCAGAGCCGTGATGGTGATGTGAATCGCCTCGCTTAGCCACAACACAGCGATGAATGTCAGCAAAGCCAAGCCCTTGTTGGCATTGGCCTCATACGGCAACACTTTGTAGACCACCAAAGCCAGTACGGCTGCAATTGCAGTGATGACTAATCCTTTGCCCGTACCTTTGGGGAGCGTATCCGATAGTGTATTTTGATAAACTGCTTTTTTCATTATTTTCTCCTATTAAAATATTTTTTATCAAAATTAATTACCAAAATTTATAATAAAAATTTGAAACAATTATGAATGCAATCGATGTCACACTATTTATTATTAAGGAGCAAATAAGGAGGTTTGAAGCGGTGAATACAAGAGAGATCAATAAAAAAGCGCACCGAAGTGCGCTCTTATTGGATTGCTGTGTGGTGACGAGCGTCACCATCACTTTTTACAGCCCCGCGAACAAGGTCACCAAGCTGCACAAAATCACCACGGCATACAAGGCATAGCGCGTTTTAATGCCGACATGAATGTGAAAATCATGCAAGACATAGTAAAAACGGTGCGCGGTATGCCACAGCATGAGGAACAATACGCCGACCATCAAGATGTAGAAAAACGCATTGTGAAACAGCGGTGATACGGTGTCGTAAAACGTCGCCGGATTCCCCACCAACTCCATCGGCAGCAACAGGCTCAGAATCGCGACCAAGGTAGGCAACACCAATGCGGCGATCATACCGCCTGCGGCAAACAGACTCCAATAAATGGATTTCATATTTTTAGGTTTACTCATGGTGTCCTCCTTATGCGCACGCGATCGTGATGATGAGCAAAATCAAGGCCAATACCGCAAATACAGCCCAGTGTGCGCCCAAAATGGTTTTTTCCGGAACGAATTTATCGCCCTGCTGCACTTTCATCACTTTTGGCGTGGTTTCAAACCAAGTGTAGGTATTGAACAACGCAGCGACCAAAGTCAGCACGGTGAATAAAATCATCAACGGACTTTTTTGCATTTCAATCCATGACAGCCATTTGATTTGCGAAGTGGCCAATGCCGCCACGCCTGCCATCAAATTCAATACATAGATGGCCATTGGGATGCAGGTCACTTCACGCAGCATATAGCGTTGGTAAAACGGCTTGGCCATGAACCAATTGGAGGCCTGTGTGGTGTGATAAGGTTTTCTCATGGTTTACTCCTTGCCTGAAATCAGACCTTTGAGCCAATATTGGCTGGACTGTGCTTTGGCTTGTTGAATCGCGCCGGCCGGATCGACGTTTTTCGGGCAGACTTCGGAACAGTAACCGACAAAGGTACATGGCCAAATGCCGTTGTCCAAATTCATCACGTCAAAACGTTGCTCCGCACCTTCGTCACGCGTGTCGTAGTTGTAACGCAAGGCCAGCGCATTCGCGGCAGGGCCTAAGAACTCAGCGTTGATAGCCACTTGCGGACAGGCTTGGTAACACAACATGCAGTTGATACACATGGTGTATTGTTTGAACTTCGCCAATTCCTTCGGTGTTTGCACATGCGATTTGAGCGTCACATTGGTGAACTCGGTTTGCGGTTTTTCCTTGATGATGTACGGTTTGACCGCATTGAGTTTTTCGATGAACGGCTCGATATCAACCACCAAGTCTTTTTCCACCGGGAATTGATCCAGCGGAGTCACGGTGATTTTGTCGCAATCGGCGTATTCACGCACAAAGGTAGAACAGGCTAATTTCGGCACGCCGTTGACGACCATACCGCAAGAGCCGCAGACTTCCATACGGCAGGACCAGCGGTAGGCCAGATCGGCGGCTTGCTCGTCCTTGATCGAGGCCAAGGCATCCAAAATAGACATGTCTTGCGTCCATTCGATGTCAAAACTTTGCATCCACGGTTTGTCATCCACGTCCGGACGATAGCGGGATACCTCAATAATGATTTTTTTCGCAGTCATATTATTTTCCCTCCGCGGCCGCGCCATACGCGCGTACGGCTGGTTGTGATTTGGTGATGGTCACTGAACTGTAGTCAATCGCCGGTGCGGCATCGCCTTGATAAAACGCCAAACTGTGTTTCAAGAAGTTCACGTCGTCGCGCTCAGGCGCGTCCAAGCGTTGATGCGAGCCGCGTGACTCTTTGCGGTGGTAAGCTGAATGCGCCATCGCTTCGGCCACGTCCAACAGATAACCCAATTCGATCGTGGTCAGCCAGTCGGTGTTGAAGTTGGTCGAATGGTCGGTCACGCGTACATTTTTATAGCGACGTTTGAGTTCGGCAATGCGGTCAATGGCTTTTTTCGTGGTTTCTTCGGAACGGAAAATACCCACGCCCTCTTCCATCATGGCGCCCAATTCACGACGGATGTCCGCCGGTGATTCGCTGCCGTCGGTTTTGTTGCGCAGCGCATCGTATGGTGCGTAGCAGCGTTCAGCTAGTGCTTTGATTTGCTCTTGGCTCAGGCTGTGTTGACGGGTTTTCGAGAAGTTGGCCGCTTCTTCGCCGGCGACTTTACCGAATACGGTCAATTCAGCCAGTGAGTTCGAGCCGAGACGGTTCGCGCCGTGCAGACCGACCGATGAGCATTCGCCCACGGCGTACAAGCCTGCCATGCGGGTTGCACAACGGCCATTGGTTTCGATACCGCCCATGGTGTAGTGCGCGGTCGGACGTACCGGAATCGGTTCTTTGACCGGATCGACGCCGACGAATTTTTCTGCCAATTCGCAGATGAACGGCAAACGTTCGTGCAGGTATTTTTCGCCCAAGTGACGCAAATCGAGGTATACGACATCGCCGCGTGAGCTTGGAATCGTACGGCCTTTTTGTTGCTCATGCCAGAATGCTTGCGACAGGCGGTCGCGCGGACCAAGCTCCATGTATTTGTTTTTCGCTTCGCCAACCGGTGTTTCAGGACCGAGACCGTAGTCTTGCAGATAGCGGTAGCCATCTTTATTGGTCAAAATACCGCCCTCGCCACGACAGCCTTCGGTCATCAAGATGCCCGAACCCGGCAAGCCGGTTGGGTGGTATTGCACGAATTCCATATCGCGCAAAGGTACGCCGTGACGATAGGCCAATGCCATGCCGTCACCGGTCACGATACCGCCGTTGGTGTTGTACAAGTACACGCGCCCTGCACCGCCGGTGGCGATGATTACGCTTTTCGCTTGAACGGCGATGGTTTCACCGGTTTGAATGTCCAAACACAAAACGCCGTGCAATTGGCCGTCCTCGACCAATAAATCCAAGGCGAAATGCTCGTCCAAGCGGTGAATGCTCGGATACTGTAAAGAGGTCTGGAATAAGGTATGCAGAATATGGAAACCGGTCTTGTCGGCGGCGAACCACGTACGTGGTACTTTCATCCCGCCGAAACGGCGCACGTTCGGTTGACCTTCCGGTGTACGCGACCACGGGCAGCCCCAGTTTTCCAACTGGATCATTTCCTGCGTGGCATGATTAACAAAGTATTCCACCACGTCTTGTTCGCACAGCCAGTCACCGCCGGAGACGGTGTCGTGGAAGTGGTAATCCAATGAGTCGTCCTCACGAACCACGCCTGCGGAGCCGCCTTCGGCCGCGACGGTGTGGCTGCGCATGGGGTAAACTTTGGAAATGAGGGTGATTTTGGTGTCGGGTTGTGTGCGTGCGACCTCGATTGCGGCACGTAAACCTGCACCACCGGCGCCGATGATCGCAACATCGGTCTGTAGAATCTGCATGATGACCTCTCTTTTTTATCGATTCAGAAAGTGCGCTCGATGCTCTTATTCAAACAACGTCGGTTGGACTGGCTCAGTACCTCATCGCATCTTTGACTGAGCATTTCGAGGCAATGAAATTATACACCCGTTAGGTTACAAAACTATATCAGTTCTGATAATCAAAACTTATTTTTATATTTATGGAATATCGCAGAACTATTTATTGGATGAGCGTGATTTACAAAAAAATGGTCGGCCATTTTTTTAAACGGCCGACCCCAAAATATCGTTCAGAGATGTTTTTTCTGTAACCGTTTACTTAATTTGTCTTTGCAACGCTTTTTCCACAGCGTAATCAAAAGCGTCGGCTTTGCCCTTTTGCTCACCCTGTTCGCGCAAATATTGCTCGCGCTTTTGTGACAATTCGCTGATCTCTTGGCGAATTTTGGCGCGTTCGTCGATTTTTTGCTGAACATATGCTTTGCGTTCGGTCTGGGTCATGCGCTGCATTTCGCTTGGCAGCTCTTCGGTTTTCACACGATCCAGATCAATGGATTTGTTTTCCACCGCTTGTACCAAGTCGCTGGAGTGATACGCCGCTTCGGTATTGATGGATTTATTGATGGCGCGATCCGCGCGTGCGCTGATGGGCGCAGCAGCCAACGAAGTGGTGTAGCCCATCGCATCGCTCGCAACTTTTTCACGCGCCGAGCCATAGTACACGCCACGACGCGCCATATCATCGCCCAATTCGGCCAAGCGCGTATCATACGGAGTCACCACAGCCTGCACACCGCCGTTTTGCGCAATGGCGAAAAATTCACCGCCGCCTTTGCGCGCCACTTCGCGCCAAATCGGCGTGGTGGATTGGATGCTGCCTACCTGAATGGCATTCACCGTAATGTCTCTGTCTTTGGCTTGCGCAGCGGTTTTTTGCACGCTGGGGTATTGTTGGTAATCGTCATGCGGTGGCGCATCGCCGACCAAGAATAAAACCTGTGACAAGCGCCCCACACCATTGACCGAACCATAATCGGTGTTGCGCGGCTCGCGTCCACTCCAACCCACGGCATTGAGCGCATCGCTCATCGCCAGACGCACATGCTCCGGCTCATCACCGCCGCCCTCGGCGCGAAAATTCATCAGCTTGCTGTACACCGCGTCCAAATCCGATGACAGCGGCGTGATGCGCGTGACGTAATCGTCTCCCACATCGCGGTAGGCAACCAAGCCGACACGCACCAATACTTTTTGATTGGACGCCTTTTGACGCTGGGTCACATCGTTGATGATGCGCCAGACCTTTTGCTTCGCCCCCTCAATCAAACCGCCCATCGAGCCGGTCGTATCCACGGCGAAGACCAATTCGATCGTTCGGTCATAGTTTTGATCGGGAACAAACGGTGGCAACTGCGGATAATTCGCAGGCTTCTCATTGAGCGCACCGCGCACGATGTCTTGAATATCGCTGTCGTTGCTCGCAACTTCGGCGCTCGGTGGCGTCCAAATCGGGCGCAAGCCCGCATCCAAACTCAACATATCCGGAAACACTTCAGGCGTGGTTTTGACCGCAGCGGAAGATGACTGAGCCGCACTGATACCGAGCATACCGATGAGTGCGGCAATCATGAGGCGACGAGGCGTGGCTTTTGACATGAGATAATCCTTGATGACGTGGTTATATCCAATGATAGACAGGTCTCTAACGCTCGATATTTTGAACGGTTGACACTGATTAACAAACAAAAACCAGGCCAGTCAAGTGTCTTGTCATTTGAATGGTGGTACTGCAAAAAATGTAGCGCTTTAGATAAAGCCTTTTTGACACATTATTTGCTGATAAGCTTGCTCCAGATTGCGTACATAGGATTCTGTATCAAACAAAGCGCAGGTGTCACGATTATGCATTAGTCTATTCTTTAAAGCACGCAGCTCGTCAGGGTTTCGCGCCAAATGTATTGCCATGCGTTCGTAGCCATCTTGAGAATCTGTGACCAACTCGGGTAAATCCGCTGCACGCAGCAAACTGGCTGCAACGCGCGACGCAAAGCTCTGCCCCATGTGCGTGAGTACTGGTAATCCCGCCCA
The DNA here is from genome assembly GCA_964502825.1 of uncultured Hydromonas sp. Lineage (GTDB taxonomy): Bacteria > Pseudomonadota > Gammaproteobacteria > Burkholderiales > Burkholderiaceae > CTSOIL-112. The sequence continues at coordinate 6,249 of CAZCYS010000036.1, forward strand.
CAGTGCATCGCTCGCAGTTGTATGAGCATTACATGGGAAGGTATCTAAGAATAAGTCAGCTTGTTGATGGCGGGCTAGGTGCTCGGCCAAAGGTGCTCGTTTAGCAAATATCAGTCGCTTGCTATCAAGTCCCCGCGCCTCTGCTTCCTTCCGAAGGTTTTTGGCTGCGATAGGATTGCCCTGTAACAGCCACAACACACTGCCTTCAACTGCATTCAATATACGAATCCAACTATCAAAAGTCTCCGGCAGGATCTTGTAATTGTTGTTAAAGCAGCAGAATACAAAAGCATCTTCCGGCAGCCCCAATTCTGCTCGTGTCGGCGTATAATTTGCGATTACGCGCTGGCGGTCATTGGGCTGATAGCTATCGGGCAGGCGTATCACTTTTTCGGTGTAGTGCTGTTCTAACTCCGGTGGAATCAACGTATCGTCGGCGATGATATAATCAATGAATTCCGCCCCCATGGTTCCCGGATAGCCTAAGTAGTTGACCTGAATGGGGGCGCAACGTTCGGCGAAAATGCCCGCGCGATGACTCCCCGTGTAGCCTTTTAAATCAATCGCTATATCAATTCCTAATTCTCTTGAACGGCGAGCAACTTCTTGGTCTATTTTATTTCGAACCGTATAAAAACAATCAAATGAGCGGATCAATCTTTCCCGCATTTCATCTTCTTGGTTCGGACCAAATGAAAACGCATAGACTTCAAAGCGTGATTTGTCGTGTAACTCGAATAACCGTGCCATCAGATATGCCGTGGCATGATTGTGAAAATCAGCAGAATAGTAAGCAATGCGTATTTTTTGTGATGGTATACTTTTTCGCTCAATATGATGCTCGGTATGCTTTGAAAATTTCAACCTTCTATACTGTTGCGCAGATGTTTGCTGTAATTCTGGCCGGTTGAGTAATATAGAGGCGACAAATGGCGTTGTGACCGGCTTCCCTTGCTCAAGTTGTGCAATATAAAGTTCAATCTCGTCTATTATCCCATCCCAGTTACATGAATTTAGCTTCATGTTCAAATATCTTCCGAATAGGAACTCATAATATGGGTTAATTTCAAGAGCTTTTTTATATGCCTCCAAAGCTAAACCAAAAGATTGTTGTCGTTGAAAAATTATCCCGCGATTATAATGAAACTCTGCATTATTAGGCTCGATGCGAATTGCTTCATCAAGGTAATTTAATGCTTCGTCCAATAAATCATTATTGATTAATTCAAGGGCTATTACGTTATAAACACCGACGTTGCCGGGATTTAGTTCGAGCGTTATTTTAAAACTGGCTAGAGCATCTTTTAATCTATTAAGTCTTAGTAAAACTCTTCCTCGATTATAGTGAGCCTCACTGTACTTTGGCTGATATGTGATTGCCTTGTCGAAGCAATTCAATGCTTCATTAAACCGCTTTTGTGCAAGCATCTCTACACCACAACCATTGTGTCCGACTACATCAAAAGGATCAAAAACCAATTTTTTTTGGTATGTTATAAGGCTATTTTTCATGGAATTCAATTAGTTCAAAAATGAATTTTAGTGATTTTTATTTTATACATGACTTCAGTTGATTCACTCGACTTCTCTAATCCGCGCCAATGCCTGATCAATTCTCTCCACGGCAATAATATTCAAGCCGCTGATTTTTTGCTTCGGCGCGTTTGCTTTTGGAATCAGTGCGTGGGTGAAGCCGAGTTTGGCCGCTTCTTTTAATCGCTCTTGTCCGCGCGGTGCGGGACGTACTTCACCGGCCAAACCGATTTCGCCGAACACGACCAAGCCTTTGGGCAATGGTTTATTGCGCAACGAGGACACGATTGCCAGCAGTACCGCCAAATCCGCCGCCGGCTCGGTGATTTTCACGCCTCCGACCGCATTGATGAATACGTCTTGGTCAAAGCACGCCACGCCTGCGTGTCGGTGCAGCACAGCCAGCAGCATCGCCAAGCGATTTTGCTCCAACCCGACCGATAGACGCCGCGCGGTCGGCGCGTGTGAGGCATCGACCAGCGCTTGGACTTCGACCAGCAACGGTCGCGTGCCCTCTTGCGTCACCATGACGCAGGAACCAGCCACATCCTCTTTGTGCTGTGACAGAAAAATCGCTGACGGATTGGTTACGCCTTTCAGCCCTTTTTCGGTCATGGCGAACACCCCCAGCTCGTTGACCGCGCCAAAACGGTTTTTGATTGCGCGAATCAGGCGAAACGATGACTGTGTGTCGCCCTCAAAATACAATACGGTATCAACGATGTGTTCCAGCACGCGCGGCCCCGCGAGGCTGCCCTCTTTGGTCACATGGCCAACCATGATCAGCGTGATGCCGGTCGCTTTTGCCACCCGTGTCAGTTGCGCCGCGCACTCGCGCACTTGCGCCACCGAGCCAGGCGCGGAGGATAATTCGCCCGAATACATGGTCTGAATCGAGTCAATCACGGCGACGTCGGGTTTGAGCTGCATCAAGGTATTGATGATGCTGTCCAAATTGATTTCGGCTTGAAACTGCATCGGCGCATTGGCCAAATCCAGCCGCTGCGCGCGTAATGCGACCTGCGCACCCGACTCCTCGCCGCTGATATACAGCACCGGTCGGGTTTCCGAGAGCGAGGCAAGCGATTGCAACAGCAAAGTGGATTTGCCAATACCCGGGTCGCCGCCAATCAAAATCACGCCGCCGGGCACCAAGCCTCCACCCAACACGCGATCAAACTCGGACACGCCGCTGGAAAAACGCGGCACGTCCTGCGCGTGAATTTGCTTGAGCGCTTGCACGGGCGAAGCGGGAGCGAGCGCGGAGAAACGGTTGTTACTCGCTTTTTCGGGCGCGGTTTCGACGAGCGTATTCCACGACTGACAGCTCGGGCATTGCCCCGACCATTTGGCCGAGACGCCGCCGCATTCGCTGCACACATACTGATTTTTTGCCGGTTTTGCCATGATCTCAATTCTAAAAATAATTACATCGATTATAACAACACGCGCACCATGCCGCGATCATTCATACTCACGATGAGTGATTTTTTCACGATATGCCCTTGGATGACGTTCAAAAACAGTGCTTTGTTATATAATGCACGAATTATCTTTGCTTAGATTTGGACTCATAAGGATTAACGATGAATACAACTACCGACGCACCTGTTATTGAACTTTTCGCCAGCGATTTGCCGGTTCATTGCCCGAATCCTTCGATGACGCAGTGGAGCAGCCATCCGCGCGTGTTCATCAAACTGATTCACGGTGAAGGCAAATGCCCGTACTGCGGCACCGTTTATCGTCTGAAAGCCGGTGAAAAAGTTGCGCATCATTGATCGGCATCGCTGATTTTTCAACGCATAAGGTAGCACATGCCCAAACGCAAACCACCCAAATCGGTGTTGGCTATGTTTGTCAACGCCTCCGAGCTGGAGCAGGCATTCTACGCCGCTCTGGCGCAAGGCGATGTCGAACAAATGATGGCATTATGGGTGGACGATCAGTCCGCCATTTGCATCCTACCGAATTTCCCCTATGCGCAAGGTCATCTCGCCCTGTCGGAAACCTGGCGCACCTTGTTTGAAATCGGTCGATTCAAAGCGCAGGTACTGGCCAATCACACCTTGGACACCAGCCAAACCGCCGTACACAATCAATTGCTGCACATTGAATTGACGCTTAATCAGGATGCGGCGGTACAGCACTTTAACCTGCACAGCACGCTGGTTTTCTCCAAAACCAAAGACGGCTGGCGAGTGTCTCTATTTCATGCCAGCGTGGCTTTGGACACCAATAAGCTGGTGGATGAAATGCCCAGGCTGCTGCATTAAATTAATTCATAATTAACTTTCAATAAACAATATAATCAATTGATTATTAATCATTTTTATTTAGGATTTCATGAGCAAACGCATTGACTTTTATTTTGACTTCACCTCACCTTATGGCTATTTCGCCAGCACGCGTATCAACGCATTGGCAGCGAAATACGGCCATCAAGTTGACTGGCATCCGTATGTCGGTGAAGAGTTCAAGCCATCCAACAGCGGCACGGGACTATCCCAAATCCCTGCCAAACTGAAATACCAAAAGCGCGATATTATCCGCACCGCGCAATTTGAACAGATTCCCTATCAAGAACCGAGCGTGACCACGCTGGATGCTCGCCATGCTGCACGCGCCGTGCTATGGGTCGAGTCGAGTTTGGGCGAAGCCAAAGGCATCGAATTGGCACAAGCCATTTTACGAGCCTATCACGTCGAGGGAAAAAATATCAGCGATACGCAGACCATCGGTGCGCTTGCCCAAAACATCGGTTTGAACAGCGAAGAAGTGTTGGCCGGCATCAGTCACGCCAGCACGCGCGAGCAATTCCGCGCCGAGGTTGATCTGGCAACGGCCAAAGGCGTGTTTGGCTCGCCGTTTTTCATCCTCGATGGCGAACCATTCTGGGGCTTTGACCGCATGGATCAGCTCGAAGCTGCGCTCAAGCGCAAAGAGCTGGGTAAAGAAACCAGCGAAAACGCTTAAAAAAGTCCGATCATGCGCCCCGCCGACCGAGCCGAGATGTTTCGCCGCCTGCAGCAGGCGAATCCGCACCCCACCACCGAACTGAGCTATACCAGTCCGTTTGAGTTGCTCGTTGCGGTCGTGCTCTCGGCGCAGGCCACCGACATGGGCGTGAACAAAGCCACTGCCCGCCTCTATCCGGTAGCCAATACACCTGAAGCGATTCTCGCACTCGGCGAAGAAGGTCTGATTTCATACATCAACACCATCGGCCTGTATCGCAGCAAAGCCAAACACGTCATCGGCCTATGCCAGCAACTACTTGAGAAACACAGCGGCGAAGTACCGAATGATCGTGCCGCACTCGAAGCCCTACCTGGCGTTGGACGCAAGACTGCCAATGTCATTCTCAATACCATTTTTGGCGAACCCACGATGGCGGTGGACACGCACATTTTCCGCCTCGGCAACCGCACCGGCCTTGCGCCGGGAAAAAATGTCTTGGAAGTCGAGAAAAAACTGCTGAAAAACATTCCCAAAGAATATCTGCTGGATGCGCACCATTGGCTCATTTTGCACGGGCGCTACGTCTGCCAAGCGCGCAAACCCAAATGCGGCGAATGCATCATTGAGAATCTATGCGGCTTTAAAGAGAAGAACCTGCCTGAATACCTAAACACCGAACCAATGGCCAAGGCAAGTAGGTCAGCCAACAAGTCTGCTAAAGCCAAACAAGCGCCAGCCAAAACCATCAAAAAATCGACTGCATCAAAGGCTGCATCAAAGGCGGCTACAAAAACCACAAAGCCCAAGGCCAAAGCCAAAGCATGAGCAACCTACTCTCCGTATTTTTGGTCGGACTGGGCGGTGCATT
>CAZCYS010000037.1:0-11071 GCA_964502825.1 uncultured Hydromonas sp.
AGATTCCGCGCTTTGCGTTTGAAAAATTCCGCGAAGCCGACCCGCACCTGACCACACAGATGAAATCGGTGGGCGAGGTGATGGCGATTGGCCGTACGTTCCAAGAGTCGTTCCAAAAAGCCTTGCGCGGTTTGGAAATCGGCATTGATGGCCTCAATCCGGTTTGCACCGACATCAATCAGATCATCGAAGAAATTCGCGAACCGAAAGACCGCCGGATTTTGTTCGTCGCCGATGCGTTCCGCGCGGGCATGAGCGTGGATGAGGTGTTCAATCACTCGAAAATCGACCGCTGGTTCCTCGTGCAGATCGAAGAGATCGTTAAACTGGAGCAGCACATCAGCAAATTGAGCTTGGATCAGATCGGTGCCGATGATCTGCGCACGCTCAAGCAAAAAGGCTTCTCAGACCGTCGTTTGGCGCAGGTGCTGAACGTTACGGATTCAGCCGTTCGTGCGGTGCGCCATGCCTTTGGCATTCGTCCCGTGTACAAGCGCGTGGATACCTGCGCGGCTGAGTTCGCGACCAACACCGCATATATGTATTCAAGCTATGACCAAGAATGCGAAGCGCAGCCGAGCGACAAGCGAAAAATCATGGTGATCGGCGGTGGACCGAACCGCATTGGGCAGGGCATTGAGTTTGACTACTGCTGCGTTCATGCGGCACTGGCGTTGCGCGATGACGGTTATGAAACCATCATGGTCAACTGTAATCCCGAAACGGTTTCGACCGACTACGACACCTCGGATCGTTTGTATTTCGAGCCGGTGACGCTGGAAGATGTATTGGAAATCGTCAACGTGGAAAAACCGGCAGGCGTCATCGTGCAATACGGCGGGCAAACGCCGCTCAAGCTCGCGCTGGATTTGGAGCGCAATGGCGTGCCGATCATCGGTACGTCGCCGGATTCGATTGACTTGGCCGAAGACCGCGAGCGTTTCCAAAAACTTTTGCACGATCTGAATTTGCGTCAGCCGCCGAATCGCACGGCGCGCACAGAGGATGAAGCATTGCGTTTGGCTGAGGAAATCGGCTATCCGCTGGTGGTGCGTCCATCGTATGTTTTGGGCGGACGCGCGATGGAAATCGTTCACGGCCCTGAGGGTTTGGAACGCTATATGCGCGAAGCGGTGCAGGTGTCGAATGACTCGCCGGTGTTGCTTGATCGTTTCCTCGATGATGCGATTGAGGCCGATGTGGATTGTATTTGTGATGCAACAGGTCAGGTGCTGATCGGTGCGGTGATGGAGCATATTGAGCAGGCGGGTGTTCACTCGGGTGACTCGGCGTGCTCGCTGCCGCCGTATTATCTGAAAGCGGAAACGGTCGCCGAAATCAAACGTCAAACCGCTGAAATGGCGCGTGCGCTCAAAGTCGTGGGCTTGATGAATGTGCAATTTGCGATTCAGGAGCAGGCGGATGGCGATGTGATTTATGTGCTGGAGGTCAACCCGCGTGCGTCGCGCACCGTGCCGTTCGTCTCCAAAGCGATTGGTCGTCCTCTGGCAAAAATTGCCGCGCAGGTGATGGCGGGTAAAACTTTGGCGCAGTTAAACTGCACTGAGGAAGTCATTCCCGACTATTTCAGCGTGAAAGAAGCGGTGTTCCCGTTCAATAAATTCCCGGGCGTTGACCCTGTGCTCTCGCCGGAAATGCGCTCAACGGGCGAAGTAATGGGCGTGGGACGTACTTTCGGTGAAGCCTTATTCAAAAGCCAGCTCGCGGCCTCGTCGCGTCTGCCCGCCAAAGGCAAGGTATTTATCAGCGTGAAAGACAAAGACAAAGCGGCGATGGCGAATTTGTCCAAAGATCTGATTGAATTGGGCTATACGATTTGCGCCACGGGCGGTACAGCAGAGTTTTTGAGCAAGGCCGGTATTACGGTTGAGCGCATCAATAAGGTGAAAGAAGGCCGCCCACACATCGTCGATGCGATGAAAAACGGCGAGGTCGCATTGGTCTTCACTACGGTGGATGAAACGGCCTCTGCGATTGCCGACAGCAGCTCGATCCGCAAAACCGCGATTGCCCAGCGCATTACTTACCAAACCACGGTCGCAGGTGCGGAAGCGGCGATTGAAGGCATGAAGCATCTGAATGAGATCAATGTGTACGATGTGCAGGGTTTGCATCGTCGTTTGAGTTAAGAAAGCATGGAATAACCCCTGTCCTGCGCCGCGTTCTGAATGTTTTTGCTCAGAACGCAGACTGGTTTGGGTTGTTCCGTGTTTCCTTAATGTCTGTAAAGGGTTAAGATAGGGGCAAACGGTTGTTTGCCCCTTTTGCTTGCCTCTTCTTTGATGCCATATCTGCGGTAAACATGCCGCGCATGAATACTGATCGTCGGAGATGATTATGATTTTTCGTCAACTATTTGAGCCAATTTCCAGTACCTATACTTATTTGCTTGGCTGTGAGCAGAGTGGTCAAGCCTTACTGATCGATCCGGTGTTGCCGATGTGGCAGCGTGATTTGGCGCTGCTCAATGAGTTGGGTTTGAAATTGGCGTATACCTTGGATACGCATATTCACGCCGATCATGTGACTGCGGCGTTGCGTTTGAAACGCGAAACCGGCAGTCAAATCGCTTGCTCGGCGGTGGATGCTTTGCCCTGTACGGATGTGGCTTTGCGCGAAGGTATGCCGCTTCAGATGGGCAGTGTGTGTATTGATCCGCTGTTCACGCCGGGGCATACGGACGGGCATTTGGCATTTTTGGCCGGCGAGCGGGTGTTTACCGGTGATGCTTTGTTGATTGATGGTTGTGGCCGAACGGATTTTCAAAATGGTAATGCGCAGGATTTGTTCCACAGTGTGCGCGAGAAATTGTTTACACTGCCGGATGACACGCTGGTTTATCCGGGGCATGATTATCATGAGCGTCGGGTGTCGAATATCGCGCAGGAAAAAACCCGTAATCCGCGTCTGGGTGGTGACAAATCTTTGGCTGAATTTATCGAAATCATGGCCAATCTGAATTTGGCTTACCCGAAATTCATTGATTATGCGGTACCGAGCAATCGTGCGTGTGGCGTGTGCGCGCAGGAGATACCGGAGGATTTGCAGCAATATTGCGATCAAATGACCGATAGTGTGCAGGGTTGATATATACAACGGGAGGGAATGTAATGAGACAATTGGCTTGGGTGCAAGGGGTGATGCTACTGATCGCCATTGCGCTGACAGTGATGTTTAAAAATGGGATGGGCGGCTCAGAATCCATGGTGTTTTGGAGCTGGTTGGCACATGGTATCGTATTTTTGTTGTATGTCGCCATGCTGGGTTGGGCGATGGGGCGTCGATCGCTGTCGGCGAAACATAGTTGGATTGGCTTGCTCGTGACCTTGGTTCCATTTGGCAGTTTGATTTTTGAACGTATGATTTTGCGCCACTCGCCCATGATCCGGTGATGGTTCGAATGATATTTTCGTAAGACCATTATGAAACCAGCCCTTTGTGTGACACAGAGGGCTGGTGTGTTTTAAAAGCGATCGATGACGATCGCTGATCGCGATTAAACGATAAAGTACAAACCGAGTGCCAAAGCAAAGCCCATCAAGGCAATCAAGGTTTCCATAACCGTCCAGGTTTTGAAGGTGGTCGGCACATCCAAATTCATCAAGCGCCCAACCAACCAGAAGCCTGAGTCATTCACGTGCGAAGCGATCACCGAGCCTGCGGACGCGGCCAATACAATTGCGGCCACTTGCCCGGACGAAAAGCCGCCAACTTCAACGGCCGGTTTGATCAAAGCCGCAGTGGTCATTAGGGCAACGGTGGCGGAGCCTTGCGCGATGCGCAGCAAGCTGGCAATCAAAAATGCCGCCAAAATCACCGGTACGCCCAATTCACTCATCGAGTTCGACACGGCCGCGCCGATACCAGAGGTACGCAATACGCCGCCAAACATACCGCCGGCACCGGTAATCAACACCACCGAGCAAATCGCCGGTAAAGAAGACTCCATCAGTTTTTCAAGCGAAATTTTATCCACGCCGCGCGCAGCACCGAGTGTGAACATAGCGATCAGCAGGGTGATGAGCAGGGCAATCGGCGTGTTACCAATCATGCGGATGGTTTGTACCCATAGTTGAGAACCGTCCACTATTTTGGCATTCACCAGCGCGTCCAAGCCCGTATTACCGAAAATCAATATCAGCGGCAATAAAAGCATCGCAATCACCAAGGTGGCAGATGGCGGATTTTTAGGCGTTTCGGTAGACATAACGCCGCCACTCAACAAATCAGGCACTTCGATGGGATAGCGTTTGCCCGCCCACAAGCCGAACAAATATGCAGCGAAATACCAAGTCGGAATCGCCACGACCAAGCCCATCAGCAGCAACACACCCATATCAACGCCCAACAGCGTACCCGCTGCTACCGCACCCGGATGCGGTGGCAAAAACACATGCATCACCGAAAACGCACCCGCAGCAGGCAAACCATAAATCAACACCGGCTGCTTCATGCGGCGCGCCACTGCAAAAATCACCGGCAGCATCACAATCAAGCCCGCGTCAAAGAAAATAGGGAAACCAAACAGCAATGAGGCGATACCCAAAGCCATCGGTGCGCGTTTCTCCCCAAACTTTTCCACCAATGTATCGGCCAAAACTTTCGCGCCGCCGCTGGATTCGACCAGACGGCCAATCATTGCGCCCAGCGCCACCAGCAAAGCCACACCGCCCAAAGTAGAGCCAAAGCCATCCATCATGACTTTTACAACACCTTTGGCCGGAATGCCGGTCGCCAGAGCGGTCAAGAAACTGACCACGACCAAGGTAATGAATGCGTGTACCCGCATTTTCAAAATCAACAATAAAATCAATGCGACCGCGAGTGCCGCGATGCCCAAAAGCGTCGGGGCAGAAAGGGTTTGCGTCCATCCGTCCATCATGTACTCCTTCATTAGAAAATTGAGCCAAACACGTTGAAACTGTTTAATTAGTTAGAAAAATGCTGCATTAAGCCGCCTGATCGTCTAAATTGAGCCATTGCACGACTTGTTCGGTCAGTTCCGGAATAGACAGCATGGCGTCAAACCCGCGTGTGTCGGGCTCGTCGGCCAAAGGCACTTCCAACGTATCAAACTGACTGTCAACCAAAGCGGGATTGAAATAATGGCCTGAGCGCGAAGAAACGCGTTCTTTGGCCTGATCGGGCGTGAGTACGAGATGAACAAAACGAGTGACGGGGGCTTGAGCGAGGCGCAAACGATCGCGATAGATTTTTTTCAACGCAGAACACGTCAAAATCGATCCATTTGGATGCAGCTGCATTTGCTCGGCCAGAGCATCGAGCCAGCCGGCTCGATCGGCGTCTTGCAAAGCAATGCCATTGCGCATTTTTTCGACATTTTCTGGTGGATGCCAAGAATCACCTTCAATCATGACATAGCCCAATCTCTGTGCGAGAGACTCGGCCAAAGTGGTTTTGCCACACCCAGAAACACCCATGATAATGATAGAATACCGCATGAAGATCTCCTAAAAATGGGGTTAACCTTTGAAGCGATCATCCAAATGTGTGTTGGGAAAACAAATCATTGAATTGGATCGTATTGCATCATCGGTATGGGAGTTAGGATAGCGCTAACCGAGATAAAAAAGCAAGCTTTTTACACTTTGTTGCGCAATTTATACATTTTTACGTCATATTTTGATTTTTTAGACGGGTTTGGGACTGAAATTGACAGAGTCACGGAAAAAAACACGCGCCACTGGCAGGATAACTCTCAATGATGTTGCACAAAAGGCGGGCGTCAGCGCAATGACCGCCTCGCGCGCGCTGCGTGGCGAGCGGCGGGTGGCGCCTGAGCTGGTGCTGCGGGTCAAGCAAGCCAGCGAGGCTTTGGGCTATGTACCTGATCCTGCGGCGCGGGCATTGGCCTCCAGCCGCAGTGGTCATGTCGGCATATTGATTCCTTCTCTGACCAATGAATTGTTTGTCGATCTGTTGGAGCAAGCGCACGTGGTCCTGCGTGGCGCGGGCTATCAGGTGCTGTTTGGGATTTCCCATTACGACGCGCAGGAGGAAGAGGCGCTGCTGCGTGAGCAATTGATGCAGCGTCCGGCGGGGCTGCTATTGACCGGTTTAAGCCAGACGCCGAAGGCGCGTGAGATGCTGAAAAAGGCAAAAATCCCCTGCGTGTATATGATGGAAACCACCGATGAGGCGGATATGTACAGCGTCGGTTTTTCACAGGAAGCAGCAGCGGTGCACTTGGTCGAGCATTTGTTGCAACGCGGGCGCAAGCGTATTGCTTTTGCCGCTGCGCAACTGGATCCGCGCACCTTGCAACGGATGGCTGGCTGGCGTACGGCGCTGGAGCAGGCGGGACTATTCGATGAGCGCTTGCTCTACACCGACCGAACGCCGTCATCCATTGGCTTAGGGGCGCAGATGTTACAGCACATCGTGCAATCTGATGCGTCGGTGGATGCGATCTTTTTTTGTAATGATGACTTGGCGCAAGGCGCTTTGCTGTCGGCTAGGGGATTGGGCATTGCGATTCCGGAGCGGCTCTCGGTGGTGGGGTTTAACGATTTGTCCGCAAGCAGGCACATGACGCCGCCATTGACCACGATTCGCACGCCGCGAGCGGAGATTGGCCAGCAGGCAGCTCAGGTTTTGTTGCAGTTGCTCAAGGGTGAAGAATTAACGCAAAGATGCTTTGATTTGGGCTTTTCTTTGAAAATTCGGGGCAGTAGTTGATGGAATCAAGGTACTTATTTTCAGATAGCTTTTAACTATCGATGAGATTTAAAAATACAATGCCTCTATTATGGTTTTTGCTCGAAGATGTTGCTATAATGACATTCAAGTCAATTGATTAACTGATGTTTTTTATTGGCGGATCAATTGCATGATGTGTTCTGACACGTTTTTAACCCTTAAAAAAGGAGCTTATAATGCCTATCATCAACTCTACTGTAAAACCTTTTAAAGCCACTGCGTTTCACAATGGTAACTTCGTTGAAGTATCCGATGCCGACTTGAAAGGCAAATGGTCTGTGGTGTTCTTCTACCCAGCGGACTTCACGTTTGTGTGCCCGACCGAATTGGGCGATTTGGCTGATTTGTATCCTGAATTCCAAAAATTGGGCGTTGAATGCTACTCCGTGTCTACCGACACGCATTTCACGCACAAAGCATGGCACGATGCGTCTGAAACCATCAAGAAAATCAAATACCCAATGATCGGTGATCCAACCGGCACCATCACTCGCAACTTTGACGTGATGATCGAAGAAGACGGCTTGGCATTGCGCGGTACTTTCGTGATCAACCCAGAAGGCGAAATCAAAGTCGCTGAAATTCACGATTTGGGCATTGGCCGTGACGCGAAAGAGTTGTTGCGTAAAGTACAAGCGGCTCAATACGTAGCTTCTCACCCAGGTGAAGTTTGCCCAGCCAAATGGACTCCAGGCGAAGCGACTTTGGCACCATCTTTGGACTTGGTTGGTAAAATCTAATTGATGCTGCGTTGACGCGTGTGAGGTGGTCTTGCCACCTCATCAAATGATTAGATTTAGAGTGTTTTGCGCAGGGTTTTATCCGTTTGAGTTAAAGCCCTGTACAAAATTCTTTCCCCAAAAATCCAAACCATGATTGATCTGAATGAAAGCCTCTGTTTTGTCTGGCTTGGGATTTTTATTGTCTAAAATTGGCAGAGATTTTTAGTAAGTCTTTGATTTAAAATTAAAATTATTGATAACCAAAAAGGAGTTCATGATGTTGGACGCAAATATTCAAACGCAATTAAAAGCCTATTTGGAGAAACTGCAAAACCCGATTGAATTGATCGCATCGCTGGATGACAGCGCCAAAGCCGCGGAAATTCGCAGCTTGCTCAATGACATCGCCGCGTTGTCCGATAAAGTGAGCGTGAGCGAAAACGGTACGGCGACCTTGCGCCCATCCTTTGGCGTGGCGCGCGTTGGCGAGCCTGCGCGCGTGCAGTTTGCCGGTATTCCGATGGGGCACGAGTTCACCTCGCTGGTCTTGGCCTTGTTGCAGGTGGGCGGTCATCCGCCGAAAGCCGATCCCGAGTTGATCGAGCAGATCAAAGGCCTGAACGAGCCGATGCACTTTGAAACCTTCATTTCCCTGTCGTGCCACAACTGTCCTGAAGTCGTTCAGGCGTTGAACCTGATGTCGGTTTTGAATCCGAACATCAGCCACACCATGATTGATGGCGCGGATTTTCAGGATGAGGTCAAAGCACGCAGCATCATGGCCGTACCAACGGCGTTTATGAATGGGGTGGAGTTCGGCCAAGGGCGCATGACGATTGAAGAAATCGTGGCCAAGCTCGATGCGAATGCCGATCAGAAAGCCGCAGAAAAGCTCAATGCGAAGGATAATTTTGACGTACTGGTGGTGGGCGGCGGTCCAGCCGGCGCCGCAGCGGCGATTTACGCCGCGCGTAAAGGCATTGCCACCGGCGTGGTCGCTGAGCGCTTCGGTGGGCAAGTGCTGGATACATTGGCGATTGAAAACTTCATTTCGGTGCAGGCTACCGAAGGACCGAAACTCGCAGCAGCGCTGGAGCAGCACGTCAAAGCCTATCCGGTGGATGTGATGAATCTGCAAACCGCGCGCCAATTGACGCCTGCGGGTGAGGATGGCCTGATCTCGGTTGAATTGGAAAACGGCGCGACGCTCAAGAGCAAAACCGTGATTCTCGCAACCGGCGCGCGCTGGCGCAATATGAACGTGCCGGGTGAAGCGGAATACCGCGCGAAAGGGGTGGCGTATTGCCCGCATTGTGACGGTCCGCTGTTCAAAGGTAAAAAGGTTGCGGTGATTGGCGGTGGTAACTCAGGCGTGGAAGCCGCGATTGATCTGGCGGGAATTGTCGAGCATGTGACTTTGCTCGAATTTGACAGTAAATTGCGTGCTGATGCGGTATTGCAGAAAAAACTACTCAGCTTGCCGAACGTCACCGTGCATACTGAAGCCTTGACCACCGAAGTGCTGGGTGATGGCTCGAAAGTCACCGGATTGCGTTACAAAGACCGAGCGACCGAGCAGGAGCACGTGGTTGAATTGGCCGGTATTTTTGTACAAATCGGCTTGCTGCCGAATACCGATTGGCTCAAAGGGACGGTGGATTTGACAGCTCGCGGCGAGATCGAAATCGATGCGCGTGGTCAAACATCGGTTGCGGGTGTGTTCGCGGCAGGCGACTGTACCACTGTGCCGTACAAGCAAATCATCATTTCGATGGGGGCAGGTGCAACGGCGGCTTTGAGCGCATTTGACCACATCATTCGCAGCGGTCACTAAGACTTGTTTGCAATATGATCGCGCTATGATTGTGATGGCGCAGGAGGGCTTGAGCCATAAAAAAGCCAGATTGATAGTTAATGATCTGATTTAACTATAAATTATAAACATTTGATTTAAAATATATTTATATTTTTAAATTGCTTGTTGGGCTTCTTTAAGTTCCTTGCGTCAGACAGGTGTTTGGGTTATCCTAAACACCTGTTTAACTCTATTGGATGGTCATGTCAGACGACGCATATCCCGCGCGTGGCGCGAAAAATGAAAAACGCCACAAATCCTTTTTTGAGCGTTTGGCCGGTATGTTTGAAGCCGAGCCGGAAACGCAAGAACAGCTTTTAGAAATCCTTCACGGCGCGCATGAGCGTGACCTGCTTGACGACGATGCGCTCTCGATCATCGAAGGAACCCTGCAAATCTCAACATTACGCGCACGCGACATCATGGTTCCGCGCGCGCAAATGGATGGGATCAACATCGAGGATACCCCTCGAGAATTCATTCCCAACATCATTGCCACCAGCCATTCGCGCTTTCCGGTGTTTGAAGGCGGACGCGATAAGGTCATTGGCGTCTTGCTGGCAAAAGACTTACTGCGCTTTTACCACAACGAAGACGAATTCGACGTGCGCGATAATCTGCGTCCGGCAGTGTTTGTCCCTGAGTCCAAACCGCTGAATGTCCTGCTGCGCGAGTTTCGCGAAAACCGTAACCACATGGCGATTGTGGTGGATGAATACGGCGGCGTTGCCGGTCTGATCACCATTGAGGACGTGTTGGAGCAAATCGTTGGCGATATTGAGGACGAGCACGATTGGGACGAAGAGGCGGATAACATTATCGCCGATAAAATAGGGCGCTACCGCGTACGCGCCTTGACCGAGATTGAGCAGTTCAACGAATACTTTAATGCCGAGTTGTCCGATGAGGACGCCGATACCCTCGGCGGACTGGTCACCTCTGAATTGGCGCGGATGCCGCGTCGCGGTGACGTGGTGGTGATTGACCGCTTTGAAATCGAGGTTCAGCGCGCCGATGCGCGACAAGTGCATGTGTTGATGGTGCGGGTATTGAGCGATGAAGAGCTGGCCGAGCGTGAGCAGCAAGCCGAACACCACGAACACGACTGATCTGCATGGATCGCCGTTTAAATCCCGCTGTCTTTTACGGAAAATAGGAGGCGTGTGATGAAGAAAAGCATGATGTTGGGCTGTTTGCTCACATGGGCAATCTGTGGCGTGGCCTCTGCACAGGAGATTGAGCTGCCGGATACACCGCCAACCGATCGCTATGATTGGGCCGAGCGCTATGGCATGGGTGCTTTGGAGTTATGGCAAACAGCTTCTGGCTTGGAAGGCGCAATGTTCAACATCAACACAGTGAGCGAGCGGGGCAATATCTGCGATGCGGCGGGTGTGATTCATCAGCAAAAATCCGTGCTCCAAACCCCTAATGGCGCCTGTGAGCTTCACTTCACACCGAATCAAAACCGCATTCAGGTTAAAAGCTCGTCGCCACAGATGTGTACTTATTTCTGTGGTTCAGGTGTGTATTTTGAGGGCGATTATCTAAAAATGCCTGCTGAATGCAGTGATGCTGCGAAAAGGAAAACCGATCAATTGTTCAACCGCCAATATCGTGCGAAGCAGTATGCGCAGGCCGTGAGCACACTGCGCCAAATGTGGCAAACCTGTGCACCTACGATGCATTGGCTGGAGGAAATGAGCATTCGCAATAATTTGGCCGTGACCTACGCAAAAATGGGTGACAAAGA
>CAZCYS010000038.1:0-10843 GCA_964502825.1 uncultured Hydromonas sp.
ATTTTCGGTTTGATTGCGCTGTCGATGATTTTGCCGGTGTTGGGTTTGGTGCAATTGAAAATGCTGCCGTTTGACAACAAATCTGAGTTCCAAATCGTGGTCGATATGCCTGCGGGTACGGCGCTGGAAGACACTTCGGCGGTGTTGCACGAATTGGGCGCGTATCTGGGAACGGTGCCTGAAGTGACCAATTACCAAGCCTACGCGGGCACTGCCGCGCCGATCAATTTCAATGGTTTGGTGCGTCAATATTACCTGCGCAGTGGCGGCGAGGTCGGCGAATTGATCGTGAATTTGCAGGATAAACACCATCGCTCGGAAAAAAGCCATCAAATCGCCACCCGCTTGCGGCCTGAATTGCAAAAAATCGGGGCGCGTTACGGTGCGAATGTGAAGGTGGTGGAAGTACCACCCGGGCCACCGGTGCTCGCGCCGATCGTGGCCGAGGTGTACGGGCCGGATGACGCGGGGCGCGCGCAGGTGGCGAAACAAGTGCGCGAGGTGTTTGCCAAAACCGAAAGCGTGGTCGATGTGGATGACAGCACACCGGCCAGTGCGCCGCGAACCGTGTTGACCGTGGATCGTCGTAAAGCCGCGTTGCTGGGGATTTCGCAGCAAAGCATCGTTGGCACGTTGCATGCTGGTTTGGCGGGCGAAGCGGCGACGTATTTGCGTAACCACAGCAAGTACCCCGATTCCGTGACGCTGCAGTTGCCGGCGAATCAGCAAGGTAGCTTGGATGCGCTGTTGCAAATGAACGTGCGTAACGCGCAGGGGCAAAGCGTGCCGATTCGTGAGTTGGTCCAAGTGAGCGACACGCTGCGCGAAGCGCCGATTTACCACAAAGATTTGCTACCGGTGAATTTCGTGGTCGGTGATATGGCGGGCAAAATCGACAGTCCGTTGTACGGCATGTTTGGTATGCGCGGCGATATCGCCAAAATCACCACGCCGGATGGCGGCCAACTGACCGATTATTTCATCCGACAGCCGGACGATACCTATCGCGGCTATTCGATCAAATGGGACGGCGAGTGGCAGATCACCTACGAAACCTTCCGTGATATGGGTTTGGCGTACGGTGTCGGTTTGATCTTGATTTATCTGTTGGTGGTGGCGCAGTTCGGCTCGTATTTAACCCCGCTGATTATCATGGCGCCGATTCCGTTGACCATCATCGGTGTGATGCCGGGACACGCGCTGCTCGGCGCGCAGTACACCGCGACCAGCATGATCGGCATGATTGCGCTGGCGGGGATCATCGTGCGTAATTCGATTTTGCTGGTGGATTTTATTCGCTTGCAGACCGCGCAGGGTATGCCGTTCGCGCAGGCCATCATCGAGTCGGCGATCACGCGGGCGCAACCGATTATGCTCACGGGGCTGGCGGCGATGATGGGTGCGTTCTTTATTTTGGACGACCCGATTTTTAATGGTTTGGCGATTTCGCTGATTTTCGGGATTTTCGTATCGACGATTTTGACGCTGGTGGTGATTCCGCTGCTCTATTACGTGGCGTATCGTAAAAAACACGAAGTCGTGGCGGATGCGGATATTTAGTGGATTTTTAAGGAGAAAAAGATGCGTTCATGGCAAATGGTGCGGATGTTCGGTGGTTTGTTTGTGTTGGTTTCTTTGGCGTTGGGCGTGCCCGGCAGCCCGATTTTCGTGAATCAAAACTGGTTGTGGTTTACTGCTTTTGTCGGTGCCAATTTATTGCAAAGCGCATTCACAAAGTGGTGCTTGCTGGAAACGATTTTGCGCAAGCTGGGCGTGCCCGGCGGTTGCTAAAGCCCGATTATTCAGTTGTGAGGAACATCAATATGCCGAATCGAACAGTAGGGATTATTCGCTTGAGCCGACTGGTGTTGGGTCTGGCCTTGGTGTGGTCGGGCGCGGCGTATGCGGATGATTTGAGCCTGTCTGAGGCCATCGCCTCTGCCAGATTGCATGACAAAGAGTACCTATCTGCCAGTACCTTGACAGACAGCGCTGATGCCTTGCGCGCGCAGGCGGGCAGCCTGTGGCGGCCGCAGGTGGTGCTCAGCGCATCGGCGGGTAAAGCCAGCAATGAGACGAAAACCGCCGGAGCGCAGTTTTCCGCACCGAGCATGGGTATGTTCAATCAAACGGCGGATTTCAACACCTCCATCAGCAACGGCACGATGACGCAATGGGCGGTCAGCGCGAAACAGCCACTGTACAATCCGGCGCGGCGCGCGCAGAGCCAACAGCTCAAACTCGGTGCGCAGATAACCGATTTGCAACGTCAAGGTGCGGAACAAGCGCTTATCGTGCGCACGGCGGAACGCTATTTTGACGCGCAACTGGCGCAGCAAAAATTGCAGTTACTCAGTGCGCAGCTCAAATCCACCCAAAGCTCGACAGAGGAAGCGCAATATCGCTTCGACATTGGCAATCGGCCGATCACCGAAGTGTACGAATCCCAAACGCAACTGGCTGAAATCCAAGCGGCGCATTACGGCGCGCAAAGCGATTTGCAAATCAAATTACAACGGCTGCAAGACGCCATTGGCCACATCCCCGCCGCCTTGCCCAACGCAGTGCAACTGCGCCAACCCCTACCCAAATTAGAGCCGCTCGCGGTGTGGCAAACCAAAGCCCAGCAGAACAATATTGAGTTGCAGATGCAGGCCTTGGCAGTGCGCAATGCGCAGGCCAAAGCGCAGGAATATGCGCTCGGCGCCTCCGCGTCCGTGGATTTGGTCGGACAAATCGGCCGACAAAAACTCAGTGGTGACGGTGACTACGGTTCAGCCAAAAACCAGCAAAACAACAGCATGATCGGTGTGCAACTGACCGTGCCGCTGTACACCGGCGGCTACAACAGCGCGAAGTACCAAGAAGCGCAAGCCGCGCTCAAAAAAGCGCAAATCGATTTACAACGCACACAAGAACAAGTCGCGCAAAATGTCAACGCCGCATGGCTCGGCGCACAAACCGCGCAATTGCAAGTGAGCGCCCTGAGCGCCGCACTCAAAGCCAGCGCCGCGCGTTTGGACGCGACCAAAACCGGACAAGAAGTCGGTCATCGCACCGTGCTGGACGTGCTCAACGCGCAGAACCAAAACACCCAAGTGCGCATTAATCTCGAATCAGCCAAGCAGCAGTACGTCATGAGCCGTCTGCGTCTCGGTGCGCTGGTGCAGGCGCTGGATGAGGGGATGATACGTCAGTGGGTAGCGGATAAACCGTAATCCACGATTCATGTGAAGTGACAAAAAAAGAGCCTGATATAGCATCAGGCTAAGGCTGTTGGCAAAGTCTTATTATAAACTAAAGCTCCGTCATTCCCGCGAAAGCGGGAATCCAGTCATAAATCTAACTGGTTGCTTTTATTAGCATTCTGGATACCCGCTTTCGCGGGTATGACGGTATTTTTCTTGAATTTTGTACGAATTTTAAGTACTGAGAAGGTTTGTCAGCAATCTGAGTCTGATAGCATCAGGCTCTTTTTTTGCGGTCAAACCATTATTTCTCAACGAACGCACGCTCAATCGCGTAGTCGCCCGGCTCGCCCATGCGCGGCGATTCGGTAAAGCCCATGTCGTTGAGCATATCGCAGCAGCTTTGCAACATCGATGGCGAACCGCAGATCAATACGCGGTCGGTTTCGCGGTTCAGGCGCGGCATGCCGATGTCGTCGGTCAGTTTGCCGCTGATAATCAAGTCGGTCAGGCGACCTTGGTTGTAAAACGGCTCGCGTGTGACAGTTGGATAGTAAATCAATTTTTCACGAATCTCTTCGCCGAAGTATTCGTTGTTCGGCAATTCTTTCATGATGTAGTCGTGGTAGCCCAGCTCGCTTACATAACGCACGCCGTGGATCAGGATGATTTTTTCGTAGCGTTCGTACACGTCCGGATCGCGGATGATGGACATGAAGGGCGCCAAGCCCGTTCCCGTCGAGAATAGATACAGATTTTTACCGGGCAGCAGGTTGTCTTGTACCAGCGTGCCGGTGGCTTTTTTGCTGACCAATACTTCGTCACCAACCTTGAGGTGTTGCAGGCGCGAGGTCAGCGGGCCGTTTTGTACCTTAATTGAGTAGAACTCCAGTTGTTCTTCGTAGTTCGGGCTGACAATCGAGTAGGCGCGCATCAGCGGCCGGCCTTCGACTTCCAGACCGATCATGACGAATTGGCCGTTGATAAAGCGCAGTCCCGGATCGCGGGTGCAGGTGAAGCTGAACAGCGTGTCGTTCCAGTGGTGCACGCTGGTCACTTTTTCGTAATAAATATTTGACATTTTTTTATTCGCGACAGAAATAAATGAAAGTCATATTGTACTATTTTTGTCGGGATTCTTCAGCGCTTTTTCCCTGTATGGGCGGTCAACTGTGTTAAACAACCAACACGTATTTACTTATGCCTAATAAGTATATTGTTTCAGCGCGGTAAGCTCTCGGCAAATGCCGCTTGGCTCGCCAAGTGTGCTTCCCATTGCGCCGTGTGTGGAAAATCGGTGCGCCATGCGTAATCGGGTTGACGAAAATCAATGAAGTTAAGCACGCACATCAGACCAATATCGGCGACGCTGTAGGCATCGTTGGCCAACCACGGATGTGTGGCGAGCTGCGTTTCAATCACGCTCAGTCCGGCATGCAGTTTGCCGCGTTGCCGCGTCAACCAATCCGGCCATTGCAAGGCTCCGGGACGCAGTTGCTCCACGCGGTATTTGGCCGCCGCATCCATCAAGCCGTCGGTCAGCGCTGCCCATTTGAGCGCTTCGATGCGCTGCATGGGTTCGCTCGGCAGGTGCATGGGCGCGAGCAGTTCCAGATATTCGGCGATGACGCGTGAGTCAATCACGGCGTCTTTTTGGTTGATCAGCAGGCACGGTACTTGGCCAAGCGGATTGTGCGCGGCGACGTGCGGATTTTGTCCCCATACATCGTCTAAAATCCAGTCGTAGGGCAGCTTTTTCTCCGTCAGCATAATCCGAATTTTGCGCACATACGGGCTGGTCAAGGAACCGATCAAAGTCAAATGTGGCATAAAACGTCCTTTCACAAAAAAATCCGTGGGCTTTGCACTATAATGCCGCCAATCAGTGCAGTCTGTGAATTAAACGCCGTAGGAGCGAAAAATGCAAACATTATCTAAATGGGTCATGGTATTGGCCACGCCTTTACTCTTTGCCAGCGCCTGTACGCAGGAGACGCAAAACCAAATTGGCCGCAGTATCCAAAACTGGACGGGGACGAACGGTATTTTAGAAGTCTATGCGGGCAATACCTTGGTCAAACGCTTTATGAATATTGACAAAATGTCCACCGCGATGGGCACGAGCGACGGCAGCGCGCGTTCGTATCGCTATGGCTACGGCGTGATTGACCTGAATCTGAATGGCAAAGTGGATCCGGGCGAGCGTCGCGTGTATTTTGAGATCAGCGATTATTCAACCTCTTATATTTTCTACGAAGCACCCTAATGACTCGATATAAAAACGCCCTGTTTATTTCAACAGGGCGTTTTTGTGCGGCAGTTGCAAGGGGTTATTTGTTGGTATACGCCGATTCTTCGTGACACACGATGTCGATGCCTTCCATTTCCTCGTCTTTGGTCAGGCGCAGACCGCCCGCCAGTGAAATCAGTTTGAGGATGATAAATGTGCCGATTGCCGCGTAAACAATGGTTGCGCCCACGCCGATACATTGGATTTTGACTTGCTCGAACGTGCCTTTGCCTTGACCGGTGGAGAAGGCAAACGCGCCGGTCAGAATCGCGCCGACAATGCCCGCCACGCCGTGACAGGCGAATACGTCCAATACATCATCCACTTTAAACCGACGTTTGTTTTGTACCGCCCAGAAGCTCGCCGTCGCGCCAATCGCACCGATCAAAATCGCATACGCCGGGCTGACCAATCCGGCGGCCGGTGTGATGGCGACCAAACCCACCACCGCGCCGGTTGCGGCGCCCACGGCGCTCATGGCGTGGCCGGTGGCGCGTTCCCAGATCAACCAGACCAGCATGGCGGCGGCGGTGGCCACTTGCGTGGTCAGCATCGCCAAGCCTGCCGAGCCGTTCGCGCTCAAGGCGCTGCCCGCGTTAAAACCAAACCAGCCGAACCAGAGCAAGCCTGCACCGAGCAACACAAACGGAATATTGTGCGGAATCGCGCTGTTGCGGGTTGATTGCAAACGCGGGCCGAGCAATTTTGCCGCCACCAGCGCCGATACACCCGCGTTGATGTGAACCACCGTGCCACCCGCAAAATCCAGCGCACCCAGATTGAACAACCAGCCGGACGCATCCCACACCCAGTGCGCCACCGGGCTGTACACAAAGATACTCCACAACGTGATAAAGGCCAAATATGCGCCGAATTTCATGCGATCGACCAGCGCACCGCTGATCAGCGCGGCGGCGATGATGGCGAAGGTCGCTTGGAACATCACAAACACATATTTCGGAATCAAATGCGTCGGGTCAAAGGTGGTTGCGGTGCTGCTGCTGTCCATGCCCGCGAGCATGACGTTGTGAAAACTACCGAACCATGCGCCCATCGGATTGTCGCCAAACGCGATCGAGTAACCGACCGCCACCCACACCAGCGTGATTACGCCCATCGCGGCGAACGACATCATCATGGTGTTTAGCACGCTTTTGCTGCGCGATAAACCGCCGTAGAAAAAGGCCAGCGCGGGCGTCATCAGCAATACCAAGGCGGACGCGATCAAAATAAAGGCGGTGTCGGCGAAATCCACCACGGCTTTGATGGTCTCCGGCGCGGGCGGCGTCTCGGTCGAAGTTTGCGCCCAAGCAGCACCGCTCGCCACCGTGGCCAGCAGCAATACCAAAGGCATTCCATAACGTTTCATACACATTCTCCTGTAAGGCTTTGCAATTTGATGAATGAACCTGTTGCCATACCCAAAAGCAGACCATTGGAGCCGAGACCTTCGCATTCATTTTTGCGTTCATTTTTGGCTCGCCGTCGCTGATTTTGAGCAAACATGGCCGAAGTGTGAGTGAAAAAAATCCGCTTGTAAAGCAAGCGGCCTGTTGAATAGTGTTTGTAAGTGATTGAATTTATTGTATTTTTGCTTTACGCTGGTGCATCGGATGCGTTGGGTTCAGAACTTGTGCGCTCGTTTGGTGCGAGCGGTGGATGAATGAGCGTGTGATTGTCAAAACGCATTTTTTTGGTGCATGGGCAAATTTTTTTCAAAAAGCCCTTAGGGTGGCGCAAAATTTCCACAATCGTGTTTCACTGCGCTGAATCATGCACAATCGATAGAGACAACGCACGCAACGCGTTGTGCAAACGCGCTGTGCCGTGGCCGCTGACCACCGTGTACGGGCGCCGGTAGCGCGCCAGCCAAGTTTCGTATTGCACAAAAATCGCCTGACGCTGCGCCAGTTCGGGCGCGCTGCGCAGTGGGTCGGCCTGCCACGGCAAATCAGGCGCGAGCAGCAGATAATCGGTGAAGCTTTGCGTTGCGCAAGCGTGTTCGATTTCCGGCGGCACATAGCCCAATGCCGCCTGCGCCCAGACCGCCAGCACGGTGGCTTCGGTATCAGCGATCAAGTACGACGCGCCACTCTGCTGTGCGGCGAGGATACCCGCGTGAATCAGGCTGTTTTGTCCGTTCAAAATCGCGAGCAGATCGGCCTCATCGTATGCGCCAGCGCGCGCGGGGACATATTCACGCGCATATTCGCGCACCCAAACGCTATTCAGATGCGTTGCCAATTGCGCGCACAGCGTGCTTTTGCCCGAGCTTTCGGGGCCGAGAATGGCGATGGTGCGCAGTTTGGACATTACAGCCAACCCACTGCGCGCAACAGCGCAATACCGCCTGCCGCGACCGGCATGGCGCCCACGGTGGTGATGCCGATGATATTGGCGGCGGCGACTTCATTCGCGCCCATCGCTTTGGCCATGACATAGCTCGCAGCGGCGACCGGTGTGGCCATCATCATGAACAGCACGCCCATATTCAAACCCTGCAAGCCAAAGGCCAGTCCGACCAACACGGCGATGAGCGGCGCGGCGATCAGACGGCCAATGCTGGCCCAGAGCGCGATACTGGACACGCTGAACAGCGATTGCACATTCAACGTGGCACCTGCGCAGATCAAGGCCAAAGGCAGCGCCACCGCCGACAAATAACCGCCAGTTTGTACCAACAGCGGCGAGACCGGCAGTGCGACGGCTTTGGCCGCCAGCGCGAGCAAAATGGCGACGATCAGCGGATTGGTCAACAGTTGCTTGGCAAAATAACCCGC
This sequence comes from uncultured Hydromonas sp., assembly GCA_964502825.1. Classification (GTDB taxonomy): domain Bacteria; phylum Pseudomonadota; class Gammaproteobacteria; order Burkholderiales; family Burkholderiaceae; genus CTSOIL-112. Next base: position 8,259 of record CAZCYS010000038.1, read on the forward strand.
TTGCACGCGGCGCGAGCTGGACACGTTTTGGTTCAGTGTAATCACTGCCAATACATTGTAGAGCAAGGTCATGGCGCCGCCATACACCGCACCGACGGCGACACCTTCGGCGCCATACGCATTGGCAATGAACGCCAGTCCGGCGATCATCGTGTTCGCGCGGTACACGCCCTGCACAAACACCCCTTTGTCGGTGGCGGCCATGCGCGTGCGTGCGGCGATCAGTTCCGCACCGACAAACAGAATTAAACTGGCGACGGCGCCGGCGGCGATCAGTGGAATTTGCGAGCCAAAATCCACCTTGTTGCCATAAATGCTGAAGAACAGCAGGGCAGGCAAGGAGTAGCGAAACACGATTTTCGACGCCTGATCACAAAAACGGGCATCCACCTGCCCGCTGCGGCGCAAAAAATAACCCAATGCCAACAGCAAAATGCTGGGCAGTGTGACGGATAAGGCAAACACCAAGGCGTGCCAAAACGAGCCTGACATGAACATCCTTCCAATAATGCGAGTGCGTGGCGCGTGCTTATGTCGTGCAGCCAAAGCACGGTCAAACGCCCACCAGCGGCATGATAACACCTCCGACGCGCCAAATCAGCCCCGCTTAGTCGTGTTCGACGGGTGTTGGGCGCCGATTGCGATTCAAAGGCGGCTTGAAGCCACGGGCGGGAATGTGTATATTGAGCCGTTTATATCCGTTCACGCCCCACTGCTTCATGAAATTTCATATCCCTTTTGTCCTACTGCTTTGTGCGGCGCTGTCCGCGTGCAAACCGGCGCACAGCGCTTTGGAGCGCGTTATGCCTGCGTCAGAATCGACCGCCGCCGCATCCGTCGCGCCCGCACACGCCGATTTGGCCTACGCCGGAACGCCCAATCCGGCGCAGACGCTGGATGTGTATCTGCCGGATGCGACGATGAATGCAAGCGAGCAAGATCGTCGGCCATTGGTCGTATTCATCCACGGTGGCGCATGGATGATCGGGGACAAGGCATGGGTGCGTGGCGGCACGCATATGCAGCTGGAACAATTCCTACACCTGCTGCTGCGCAATGGCTATGCCGTCGCGTCGCTGAACTACCGCCTCGTGCCGGAAGGCGTATTCCCCGCACCGATTCACGATGTGAAAGCCGCCGTGCGCTATTTGCGCGCGCATGCCCATGAGCTGGGCATCAACCCTGAGCGCATCGGGGTGGCGGGCGAATCGGCGGGTGCGCATTTGGCGCAACTGCTCGCGGTCAGCGCTGACCAGCCGAGCTTGGAAGGCGATTTGGGCAATGCCGCATTCAGCAGTCGAGTCAAAGCCGCGGTGAGCTACTACGGCATAGCCGATGTGCGCCGTTTGGCGGGTGAACGCATTGATCAGGGCTGCAAAAATCCGTGGGTGTACGACCCGAATAAGCCGAACGAGGCTGAATACGGTCTGCTCGGCGGCGGCAATCTCGATACGCCTGAGCAGCAACAGCGCGCATTATTGGCCAGCCCGATTCATTATGTCGATGCGGGTGATCCGCCGATGTTGCTGCTGCACGGGCGGCAGGATTGCGTGGTGGCCGTTGTACAGTCGCAGGCGATGCATGCGGCGTTGCAAAAAGCCGGTGTACCGAGCCAATTGCGTCTGATTGCCGCCGATCACGCCGAGGCGAAGTTTTATACCGATCCGCAGTTGCAACGGCTATTATTGGATTTTCTACGAACCTACTTATAAAAACCAACAGGAGACGAGTGATGCGCAAACAAATGAGTCAAATCTGGCACTCTGCGCTTAAAAAACCAGTGGCCTGCGAACATTTGGAAGGTCATCCGTATTGCCCGCTGTGTGGTAAGAAATTGGCAATTAAACGCATTGATTCCTCGATTTTGGAGGAAAATAAAGTGGAGTATTGGCTGACCAAGATTTTTCGCCAGACCTTGTTGGGGCTGTTTATCGCGCCGGGGCAGCGGATTCGTACCTTTATTCAGACTGACCGCGAGGTGCTTACCCGACCATTGCCGTATTTGGTGCTGACGGCGGCGGTAGCCAAATGGACGACCGATTTGGCCAATGAAATGGTGCAATGTGATGGCAATATGCTTTGCCAGTGGGCGCTCGATAATCCCGTTGCGACCCAAATCATTCAGGCCATGTTGCTTGCTGCGGTCTTGCGTTTTGTGTTTTTCCGTAACAGTGGTTACAACGTATGGGAATTTGCTACGCTGTTTGTGTATTTGCTGGCGCAGGGGTTTTTGATTTCCTCTGGGTTTGCGTTGTTTCATTTTGCCACGGGTATTGATACGTCAATATGGCCGGCCTTGATCGCGCGCAATGCGTATTTGGTATTTGCCGTAGTGCAGTTCTTTGACGACAAAAGCGCTTGGGGTGTGCTCAAGGTGGTTCTGGCCGTGTTGTTCGCCATGATGCTGTTTTTGGGTGGTGCACTGGCGTTGGCATTGGCGATGGAATGGCTGAAACCGCTTTTATCATCCATTCGATGAGCGATTCCGATGGATGAGCTGTTTGTTGGCGTATGAGGAAATGAGCGAACCAAAAAAGCAAACATGAGCTTTTTCGGAAGGTTTACAATGACATGGTTTTTATGTT
>CAZCYS010000039.1:0-10719 GCA_964502825.1 uncultured Hydromonas sp.
CGTTTTTTAAACATACTGCGCGGTAAGTGGCTCAGTTTTAAAGTGTCATTTACACGCATCAGTAGCTTTTGCCGTATTAGGAACGTCGGCGCATCCAGTATTGACAGTAGCGGACTTCGTGGTATTTTGATTGGGAGTTGAGTTCAAATATAAAAAAGCCCAGTTGAAAAACTGGGCTTTTTTGTATTTGGTGCCGGTTGCAGGACTTGAACCCACCACCCCCTGATTACAAGTCAGGTGCTCTACCAGATGAGCTAAACCGGCGAAGGCTAGCATTATACACAGAAACATTGAGTTGGTGCAAGTACGTTTCGGTGTTTTTGCGGTTTTTGTCGGGAGTCTTTATGAAATCCGCATTCCGGGTTCTGCGCCTGCGATGGGTTCGAGGATGTAGATGCCTTTGTTGTTTGAGCCGTCTTTGGCAGAGGCGGCGAGTACCATGCCTTCGGAGATGCCGAATTTCATTTTGCGCGGCGCGAGGTTGGCGACCAGTACGGTGAGTTTGCCAACGAGGTCTTCGGGTTGGTACATGCTGGCGATGCCGGAAAATACGTTGCGCGTTTTGCCTTCGCCTGCGTCCAAGGTCAATTGTAGCAGTTTGCTTGAGCCTTCTACGGCTTTGCATTCGAGGATTTTGGCGATGCGCAGATCGATTTTGACGAAGTCGTCAATGGTGATGGTGTCGGCGATTGGCTCGATCTCGGCGGCAACTACGGCACTGTCGGTGGCTTGCAAGGATTGTTTGTTGGCTTCGAGCAGTTTGTCAACGTGGGTCGGCTCAACGCGCGTGAGCATGTGTTTGTAGGCGTTGATGGCATTGACGCTGCTCAATGGTGTAGCCACGTCTGTCCACATTTGTGACGCGATGTTGAGGAAGGCGTAGGCTTTTTCCGCCACAGTGGGCAATACGGGCGAAAGGTAAACGGTCAAAATACGGAATGCTTCGAGGCAGATGCTGCACACGCGGTGCAGTTCGGCGTCTTGTCCTTCGACGCGTGCCAGTTCCCACGGTTTGTTGGCGTCGATGAATACGTTCACCGCGTCGGTCAGCTCCATGATGGCGCGCATGGCTTTGCCGTATTCACGCGCTTCGTACAGCTCGGCGATGGTCGCGCTGGCGGCGCGTAGTTGCAGCAGCAGTTCGTCGTTCATGGCGGCATCGTCAATTTTGCCGCCGAAGCGTTTGAGCAAAAAGCCGGATGCGCGGCTGGCGATATTGACGTATTTGCCGACCAAATCGGAGTTGACGCGTGCGATGAAATCATCGAGGTTCAAGTCCAAATCTTCCATGCTGGCGTTGAGTTTGGCCGCGAAGTAGTAGCGCAGCCATTCAGGATTCATGCCGGTCTGGATGTAGGAGTCGGCGGTGATGAACGTGCCGCGCGATTTACTCATTTTCGCGCCGTCCACGGTCAAAAAGCCGTGGGCGAATACGTTAGTTGGCGTGCGGTGACCCGAGAATTTCAGGGTTGCCGGCCAAAACAGCGTGTGGAAATAGAGGATGTCTTTGCCAATGAAATGGTATTGCTCGGTGGTCGAATCGGGCTTGGTCCATTCGTCGAAATCCAGTCCTTTTTTCGCGCACAGGTTTTTGAAACTGGCGTAGTAGCCGACCGGCGCATCGAGCCAGACGTAGAAATATTTGCCCGGCGCGTTTGGAATTTCAAAGCCGAAATACGGCGCGTCGCGCGAAATATCCCAGTCCGAGAGTTTGTGCTCGTCACCTTCGCCGAGCCATTCGCGCATTTTATTGGTCGCTTCGGGTTGCGCCAAACCTTGCACCCAGTCGCGTAGAAATTGTTCGCAGCGCGGGTCGGAGAGCTTGAAAAAGTAGTGTGTCGAGGTGCGGCGCTCGGGCGTTGCGCCCGATACGGCGGAGTACGGATTGAGCAAATCGGTCGGCGAATAGGTCGTGCCGCAGACTTCGCAGGAGTCGCCGTACTGGTCTTTGGCGTGGCATTTCGGGCATTCGCCTTTGATGAAGCGATCCGGCAGGAACATATTTTTGATCGGATCGTAGTACTGCTCGATGTCGCGCGCTTCGATCAGCCCTTGTTCTTGCAGACGCAGGTACATCGTCCGACAGAGGTATTCATTTTCCTCGGAATCGGTTGAATAATAGTTATCAAACGAAATGCCAAACGCATCGAAGTCCCGTTTATGCTCGGTCCAAACGCGATCGATCAATTGCTTCGGTGTTAACCCTTCCTTCTCCGCACGCAGCATCACTGGCGTGCCGTGCGTGTCGTCCGCGCCGACGTAGTAGACTTCGTGGCCTTGCAGGCGCATGAAGCGCACCCAGATGTCGGTTTGGATGTACTCAACGAGGTGGCCGATGTGGATTTGACCATTGGCATAGGGCAGGGCGGAGGTGACTAAAATTTGGCGTGATGCGGTCATAGGTATGTATTCTGTTTGAATGATGGTAGTACGCATGGGTGACGCTCAACTTTCGCGCACGACACACATGCGCAATACCGAGTACAATTTCACCCATTTGAGAAAAAAGAAAAAGTGCACAATTTTACCATAGGGGCAGATATGAGCCACGACGATTTATTGAACCGATTGAACGAAGTGCCTGCATTGGCGGGCAATGAGCAACAAAACGCCACCACTTTAGGCGAACTGCGCGCGATTAAGAAACTCGAAGTCGATCGCAATTTAACCAAGCTGCATCTGGTTTTGCCTTTCGCTTGCGCGAGCCAGCACGCTGATTTGCGCGAGCGGCTGCAAAAAGCCGCCGGCATTCCGCTGAGTATCCAATTGGATACGAAAATTGACGCGCATCTGGCGCAAGCGGGCACGAGTGTCTCGCCGAATGTGAAAAACGTGATCGCAGTCGCCTCTGGCAAAGGCGGCGTGGGCAAAAGCACCACCGCCGTGAACATTGCGCTGGCGCTCGCCGCCGAAGGCGCGCGCGTTGGCCTGCTGGACGCAGACATTTACGGCCCGTCCGTGCCGACGCTGCTGGGCGTGGATGGCAAGCCCGAATTGAACGAGCAGGAACTGATGATTCCGCACGAGCGCTACGGCATTCAGGCCAACTCCATCGGCTTTTTGATTGACAACGACGCACCGATGGCGTGGCGCGGGCCGATGGTGTCGCAGGCGCTGCAACAACTGTTCAGCCAAACCGCGTGGAATGATTTGGACTACCTCATCGTCGATATGCCGCCGGGCACGGGCGATATTCAGCTCACCATGTCGCAGAAAATTCCGGTCAGCGGTGCGGTCATCGTCACCACGCCGCAGGATTTGGCGCTGATGGATGCGCGCAAAGGCTTGGTCATGTTTGAGAAAACCAATATTCCGGTGCTCGGCATCGTTGAGAATATGGCGCTGCACGTCTGCTCGAACTGCGGTCACGAAGAAGCGATTTTCGGCGCAGGTGGTGCGCAAGCGATGAGCAAAGACTACCATGTGCCGCTGCTTGGTCAACTGCCGCTGGCGATGGCGATTCGCGAAAATGCGGATGCGGGCAAGCCGAGCGTCGCGGCTGATCCGAGCGGCGTTCATGCGCAACACTATGCCGCCATCGCGCGACAAGTCGGTCTGGCGCTGGCGCGTCGTCCGAAAGATTTGACGCATAAAATCCGTGTGTCTTCAGCCGTACAATGACGCGCTGATGGGTGTATTCGCACAGCGCATGAGCGAGGCGAATGATTGGGTGCATGATCGGTTGGGGATTGGGCTGTTTGGCTTGGGTGTTGAGGTCAATGGTGATAGAATAGAACACGATTGATCCACAGTTCATTCGACTTTTATTCATCATCATGCACATTCGCCAACGCACCCGTCAACGCATCGCCACAGGACTGATGATCCTGTTTTTGGCGTTGGCATTGGTGCCGATTTACCAAATTTTGGCCAAAATGTCGCCGGGTGGTCGCTTTGTGCAACTGTGTTCGGCCATGGGCATTCAGACCGTTTGGGTGGCCGATGAGGCGGATGGTGGCTTGCCATTGCTAAAAGCCAACGCCAAGGTTAATTCAATCATTGGCGCTGAGTCAATCGGCGCATCCGGTAGCGCAAGCGCTGCGGCAAAAAACGCCCCGAATCTTACCAGTCCATTCGGTAGTTGCGAATTCTGTTGGACCAGTGTTTTAGCCACGGTGCTGCCGTTGGCGCTGGTGCTTGTCTTTGGTCTGCCGACGACGCAACTCATCGCGCCGGTACCGCAGACGCAGGCATTTCAATCCTTCTTACGGCAGTGGCACGCGCGGCCACGAGCGCCGCCTCTCGCTTTTTAATCTAATCCGTTGACGAAACGTCGGTGCGCATGATGACTCATGCGCCGCGATTGCATTTCGCTGTCTATACGCATTGATTAAGGAGTTCGCATGAAATTAACTATCCGAGGGCGTTACGCCGTGATGGCGCTGCTGGAGTTGGCCGAATACGACGGCGCGACGCCGATTAGCCTGTCATTGATTGCCGAGCGGCAAAAATTATCCCTGTCTTATTTAGAGCTGCTGTTTGGCAAACTGCGTCGGCGCGGCTTGGTCAAAAGTGTGCGTGGGCCGGGTGGCGGCTATGTGCTGGCAAAGCCCGCAGACGATATCTCTATCGCGCACATTATCACGGTGGTTGATCCGGCATCGGGTGAGTCGCTGGATAAATCGTCGGCTGAACAGGCGGATGATTTGGGGTTCAATGGTTTTTTGGATCGCTATTTGTGGAATCATCTGAACCAGAAAATCCTGGAGTATTTGCAAGGCGTGTCTTTGGCCGATTTGCTTGATCAACACACCAGCATGGTACGCACGCAGCATTTGCATTCACAGAATACCACTCGTAATGCCACACCTTTATTGAGCGTGATGAGATTTGCGTCATAAAACCAACTGTTTTGATCGGATATTGTGTTGTCGGCAGGGGCTTTTCATGCCCCTGCTTTTTTGGTGTTGCTTTTATGCATTTCTAATATTTCAGTTTTTTTTAAAAACAAATAAACGAAGTGGGTTTTTAATAACTTATTGTTTTTTAAATAGAAAATATATTCGTGTAACAAAAATTTATAATAAAAATAAATTATATTGATATATCAAGTGCAAATATAAAAGAAAATTCGGAGAAAATGCGTGCTACTATTTATTCAGTATTTCAACTGAATTTCATCCGAAAACCGAGGTCGAGGCGTGTATGCGTACATCCTCTTGGGCGCGTCGGGGGAGGTGTCTATGAAGCATTTTTTGCATGTGCGAAAACTGAATTTGGGCTGGCATTTGCTGGCGATAGTATTGCTGAAAATAGCGGTTTTATACGCGCTATGGCTGGCGTTCATCCAGCCGTATAAAGTTAAAGTCAACCAAGACAATTTGGATTGTCTCTACAGCAGTTCATCCCACTGCGCTCACCCGATTTCGAATCAACCTGTTCAAAATAGTAAGGAGAAACAACCATGATTGATGCCGGTGCGGTGGATGCCGCGCGGTTACAGTTCGCTGTGACGGCGCTGTATCACTTTATTTTTGTACCCTTGACCTTGGGGTTGTCATTCATTTTGGTCGCGATGGAGTTGACCTATGTACTGTCGGGTAAGCAGATTTACAAGGACATGACGAAGTTTTGGGGAAAGTTGTTCGGGATTAACTTTGCGCTCGGTGTGACCACTGGGATTACGATGGAGTTTCAGTTCGGTACCAACTGGGCGTATTACTCGCATTATGTCGGCGATATTTTTGGTGCGCCGCTGGCGATCGAAGGCTTGATGGCGTTTTTCCTTGAGTCAACCATGATCGGGTTGTTTTTCTTTGGCTGGGATCGTTTGTCCAAGGGGCAGCATTTATTGGTAACTGCTTTATTAGCTGTGGCGAGTAATTTGTCTGCGGTGTTGATTTTGATCGCCAACGGCTGGATGCAAAATCCGGTCGGCTCAGAGTTTAATCCGATCACCATGCGCATGGAGTTGACCAGTTTTTCAGAGATTTTGTTCAATCCTGTGGCGCAGAGTAAATTCGTGCATACCGTATCGGCAGGCTATGTGACCGGCTCGGTGTTTGTGTTGGCGATTTCGGCTTGGTATTTGCTCAAAGGCAAGTATGTCGAATTTGCCAAACGGTCAATTCGCATTGCTTCTGCTTTTGGCTTGGCTTCGGCCTTGAGTGTGGTAGTGTTGGGTGACGAGTCTGGCTATGCGGTGGGCGAGTTTCAACAAGCTAAATTGGCGGCGATGGAAGGAATGTGGGAAACTGAGCCGGCGCCGGCGAGCTTTAATTTAATCGCTTGGCCGAATGAAGCGGAGCAAAAAAATGATTGGGCGATTCACATTCCGTATGCGATGGGTTTGATTGCGACGCGCTCCACCGATGAGGTTTTGCCGGGGATCAAGGAGATTCGTGAGCGCAATGTCACGCGTGTTGAGTCCGGCGTGAAAGGCGTATTGGCATTGGAGGCGTACAAAAAAGATCAAAGCAATGCTGAGGCGAAAAGCATCATGCTGCAACACCAGGATGATTTGGGTTACGGTTTGTTGGTGAAAAAATACGCCAGTGATTTGAATCAAGCCACGCCGGAGATGATCCGCCAAGCGGCGCATGACACCGTGCCAAAGGTTGCGCCACTGTTCTATGGTTTCCGTATCATGGTTGGATTGGGCTTTACCTTTATCGCGATGTTTATTTATGCGTTTTGGGCGTCGGCGAACAATGTGATTCACGAGAAAAAGGGCTTTTTACGCTTTGCTGTGTGGATGCTGCCGGCACCATGGATAGCGACAAGCTTGGGCTGGATTGTGGCTGAATATGGTCGTCAGCCGTGGACGGTGAATGGTATTTTGCCGACGCATTTGTCTGCTTCCAGTGTTTCTGCCGGTGAGGTATGGGCATCGTTGGCAGGTTTTGTGCTGTTTTATACCGGCCTAATGATTGTGGAAATGTATTTGATGATCAAATACGCACGCTTGGGTCCGACTGTTTTGACCGAACAAGTGAAATAAGGAGCCGATGATGTTGGATTACATGACGTTAAAATTAATCTGGTGGCTGTTGATCGGCGTGTTGCTCATCGGTTTTGCCATCATGGATGGACATGATATGGGCGTGGGCACGTTGCTGCCGTTTGTTGGTAAAAACGATTTGGAGCGCCGCGCGGTCATCAATACCATTGCGCCGCATTGGGACGGCAATCAGGTGTGGTTCATCACCGCGGGCGGCGCGATTTTTGCGGCGTGGCCGTTTGTGTATGCGATTGCCTTCTCGGGTTTGTACTGGGCGATGTTGTTGCTGTTGGCGGCCTTGTTCTTCCGTCCAGTAGGGTTTGAATACCGTTCAAAAATCGCCAGTGATCGCTGGCGCAACAACTGGGACTGGGCGATTTTCATAGGTAGTGCGGTTCCTTCCTTGTTGTTCGGTGTGGCCTTCGGTAATTTGTTTTTAGGCGTGCCGTTCAAAATTGATGACACCATGCGCGCGTTTTTCAGCGGTAATTTCTTTCAGTTGCTTCATCCGTTTGCCTTGTTGGTGGGTGTGGTCAGTTTGACCTTGCTGATGCTTCAAGGCGGTTCCTATCTGGCGCACCGCACCGAAGGCGTAATTCAGGCTCGGGTTAAGAAGATCAACTTGTATGCGGGTGTCGTGAATTTGCTGGCGTTTACGCTGGCCGGTGTGTGGGTGTCGCAAATGGAAGGGATGCGCATTGTGACTATGAGCGATCCGAATCTGGCGATGAACCCGCTGATGAAGCAGGTGGCGATGGTTCCGGGTGGCTGGTTGACCAATTATGCATCGATGCCTGCTTTATGGATATTCCCGGCGCTGGTATATCTGTGTGTTTTGGCTACCTTGGCGTTGCAAAGTAAACACCGCACCTTACTCGGTTTTGTCACCATGTCGTTGGCGGTTGTGGGGACGATTCTGACGGCGGGTGTGGCATTGTTCCCATTCGTAATGCCATCGTCGGACAATCCGACCATGAGCTTGACATTGTGGGATGCCGCATCCAGTAAATACACGCTTAATGTCATGCTGTGGGTCGCGATTATTTTCGTGCCGATTATCTTGACCTACACTTCGTGGGCGTATCGAGTGATGCGCGGCAAAGTGACTGTGGAGTACGTCAAGGCCAATGACAAGGCGTTGTACTAAATCGATTCGATGATTGAAAAGAGGTGACTATGTGGTACTTTACTTGGATTCTCGGTGTGGCTTTGGCGGTGGTTTTTGCTGCCATGAGCGCGTTGTGGTTTGAAAATCAAGCCGATAATCAGCATAATGACAGGCACTAAGAGTCGATTGCCGCACATCATGGCGTGCGGCGTTTGCTGAAGATAACCGAATGAGGCGGACATTTTGTGTCCGCCCTATGTTGTATATAAGATTGGTACGGAGACATTTTGAAACACATTACCATTGTCGGTGCGGGCTTTGCGGCTTTGAAAGCGGTCAAACAATTGCGCCAATTGAGTCAAGAGGTGGAAATCACCTTGATTGCGCCGCGTGCGGAGCTGCATTATTTACCGGGCATTATTTGGATTCCGAATGGTTTGCGCACGCGCGAGGATTTGATCGTGCCGTTGCAGTCGTTTTTTGCGCGGCATCGCGTGCGTTTTCATCAGGCGAACGTGACCGGTGTGAGCGCGGATGGTCGCGTGGTGCATACGGATCAGGGCGATGTGGTGAACGACGGGCTGCTGATTGCTACGGGTGGGCGTTTTATTAAAAAGCTGCCGGGTATTGAGCACGCGATCACGCCGTGCGAGGGGATTGATGCGGCGGAAAAAATTCGCGATCGGATTCAGTCGATGGATTCCGGCACGATTGCCGTCGGCTTTGCGGGTAATCCCAATGAGCCGAGTGCGATGCGCGGCGGGCCGATGTTTGAGTTTTTGTTTGGTATTGATACCCTGCTGCGTCAACAAGGGCGACGTGAGCGCTTTCATCTGCTGTTTTTCAGTCCGGCGGCCCAGCCGGGCAACCGCTTGGGGCCGAAAGCGATGTCGGGCTTGTTGGCGGAAATGGGCAAGCGCGGCATTGAGACGCATTTGGGGCATAAGATGGTCGCCTTTGAGGCGGACAAAGTGTGCACCGAGGGCGGCGAATTTAAGGCCGATTTGATACTGTTTATGCCCGGCATGACGGGCAATGCGTGGTTTGATAACACGACTTTGCCGCGCTCGGCCGGTGGTTTGCTGCAGGCGGATGCGCATTGCAAGGTCGAGGGCATGAGTTGCGTTTACGTCGCTGGTGATTCGGGTAGTTTCCCCGGGCCGGATTGGATGCCCAAGCAAGCGCATATCGCTGATTTGCAAGCAGTCGCCGCTGCGAAAAATCTGTGGGCGGAGTTAAACGGGCAGCCTGCCGATACGCGCTTTAAGGTTGAGTTGATGTGCATCATTGACTCGGTGAATAAAGGCGCGCTGGTGTTGCGCAGTGAGCGCCGCGCGATTGCTTTGCCGCCGATGCGGCTGTTCCATTGGCTCAAGCGTGCGTTTGAATGGTGGTATTTGCGCCAATACCGCTGATCATCCCGCTTTGCCGAGGGAAGTCCGCTGCCAAAACCGCCACGAGTGAGGTCAATCTCACGTAAAATGGCGGTTTTTTGCTACTTGCGCGTTCGCGCTTTTATTATGTCTGTTGATCTGAACCAAATTCGTCACGAAGTCGAGCATCGCCGCACCTTCGCCATCATTTCCCACCCCGACGCGGGGAAAACCACGCTCACGGAAAAACTCTTGCTGTTCTCCGGTGCGATTATGGAGGCGGGCACGGTCAAGGGTAAAAAAGGCGGTAAATTCGCCACCTCCGACTGGATGGAGATTGAGAAGCAGCGCGGCATTTCGGTCGCGTCCTCGGTCATGCAGTTTGAGTACAAAGACCATTTTGTCAACCTGCTCGATACGCCCGGTCACCAAGACTTTTCCGAGGATACGTATCGCGTGCTGACCGCGGTGGATTCGGGGTTAATGGTGATTGACGCGGCCAAAGGTGTGGAGACGCAGACCATCAAATTGCTCGATGTGTGTCGCCTGCGGCATACGCCGATTGTCACGTTTATGAATAAATGTGACCGCGAAGTGCGCGATCCCTTGGATTTGCTTGACGAGGTTGAAAGCATTTTGAAAATCAACTGTGCGCCGGTGACGTGGCCGATTGGCAAGGGTAAAAATTTTAAGGGTGTTTACCATTTATTGCGCGATGAGGTGCTGCTGTTCGAGGCGGGGACGGAAAAAATCGTACTCGATTTGGAGGTCATCAAGGGCATCGACAATCCGCGTTTGGACGAGCTGTTTGCCGATGAAGCGGCGCAGTTGCGCATGGACATCGAGTTGGTACAGGGCGCGTCGCATTCATTTGACTTGGACGAATTTTTGGCCGGTCGCCTGACGCCGGTGTTTTTCGGTTCGGCGATCAATAACTTTGGTGTGCGCGAGATTCTCGATGCGTTGCTGGAGTGGGCGCCTGCACCTGCGGGGCGCGATGCGACCGCGCGCGAAGTCATGCCGACGGAAGGCAAATTTTCCGGTTTCGTATTCAAAATTCAGGCGAATATGGATCCGAAGCACCGTGACCGCATTGCGTTTTTGCGCGTGTGTTCGGGTAAATTCGAGCGCGGCATGAAAATGAAACATTTGCGCTTGAACCGCGATGTGGCGGCGAACTCGGTCGTGACTTTCATGTCGCACGCACGCGAAATCGTCGAGGAGGCATTCGCGGGCGACATCATCGGCATTCCGAATCATGGCAATATTCAGATTGGCGATAGCTTTTCCGAAGGCGA
>CAZCYS010000040.1:0-10294 GCA_964502825.1 uncultured Hydromonas sp.
GAGCTTTTGCAAAGCACATCATTGGATGATGCTATGGCAGAAGTGGAGAATGCCGTTTGGCAAAATCCGAGTGCCCTGAATCATCGAATGGCATTATTTCAAATTTTAATAATGAATGGCGCTTGGGAGCGAGCTTTAAAGCAATTGTACACTTGCTATCGGCTTTCAGATTCTCTTTCTAAAATTGCCGAGACTTACGGCGATCTGATCAGAGCAGAGCGTCAGCGTGAACAAGTATTCTCGGGCAAAAGAGCGCCCGCATTCTTAGGCGAAAAGCCTATTTGGGCAGAGGTGCTGACCCAAGCGATAGGATATCAAGAGCAAAAAAATTATGACTTGGCGGATACTTTGCGTCTTCAAGCTTTCGCACAGATTTCTGATGTTGTTTGCACTGTAGAAACAACTTCAAATGTATTTGAGGTTTCATGGATAACCGATGTGGATAGCCGTATTGGACCTACAATAGAAATTATGTATTGTGGTCGTTATTTTTGGGTACCAATAGAGCAGATTCAAGAGCTTCGGTTTTACCCAATCGAAGACTTGAGAGATTTGGTTTGGAGAGCAATTGAGATTCGGTTAAAAAACGGCGAGGAACTGATGCAGGGGTTCATGCCAGCAAGGTATCCTTATAGTTATTTGTTCGGCGAAGATGAAAAATTATCTAAAAAAACATCTTGGCAAATGCAAGGTCAAACAGGAAACTGTGGTTTTGGGCAAAAAATGTGGATGAGTGAGGATTGCGATTTTTCAGTAAATGAATGTAGTGCATTGATTTTTAAATAAATTAGAACATGACCGCTTAATTTTTTAAGCAAAAATAGTGGAGAATTTGGGGTTGTCGTGTACAATGATAGCCTAAATATTTTTTGATATGTTGGGGATGGCGATGAAGCGTAAACCGGTTGTTTTTATTTCTGGTACCGTTCTTGGGGTGGCGGTTGCGTTGACGATGGGGGCTAGCGCCAATCGTTTGGCAACGTTTAATGATTTGGCTCGAGAAAAGGGACAAAAGTATAGTGTTAATCCTAACTTTATTAAGGCCATTATCAGTGTGGAAAGCGCCGGAAATATCAACGCAGTTTCTCCTGTCGGAGCCAGAGGCTTAATGCAGTTAATGCCTGCAACTGCGGAAAGAATGGGGGTGTCTCGACAAGAGTTATTCTCTCCTGAGCGCAACATGGAGGCTGGTGTCAAATATATTTCGTATTTAAGTCGTTTATTCAATAATGATCCGCGTCTTGTGGCGGCTGGCTACAATGCTGGCGAAGGTGCGGTTATGAAATATCGCGGTATTCCGCCATATAGAGAAACACAGAACTATGCGCCTGCTGTAGTGGCTCGCTTTCAATTGCTTGAGGCATGTGGAGATGCGTGCTATACGAAACAGCATATGGCGAATCCACAAAAATATCTATCGATGATTCAGAATGGTAGTTATGCGCCAAGTAGCGCTGTACAAGTCTCGCCTCAACTCAGTAGCTCATTGCCATTGCCGAGTTATCAAACACCGCCAATGCGTACCTCAATGCGTGATGATAGCCTTTCTACAACCGTGCCTACAAAAAATACGGATGTTTCTGTGCAGCTCGTTATTCATGAGGCCGAGCCAGAGCCAAGTTTCGTGGCTTCTGGCGTTGCTTCACCTAAAGAACAAGCCAAATTGATTTCTACTGCACATGCTTCGTCTTCGTCCCCTGTTGTGTATTCGAAAGGAAATGCAAAGGCAGAGTCCGCTTCTAAATTAATATCTACTTCTGAATCAGCCGATTTTGTGCAGACGGGCGCTAAGTAAGTCAACTTGGTGTTTATAATAAAAGGCAAAGATTTTTCTTTGCCTTTTTATTCCTTGCCAACATTGTTAAGAGCTTGGCGAGCGGCCTGCTGGATATTGACTGTTACATTGTTCTTGCCCGATGAGAGATTTTTTAATGATGTTATTGCTTCTTCGCTATTGTTTGAGGCTTGAAGATAGGAGCTGAATGCTTTTGTGGCTGCCTCTATATTTCCTCGAGAAGCTTGAAGCATACCTTTTAATCGCCAAGCGGCTGCGTAATTAGGACTCCGAGTCAGTAAGGCATCTACCATCAGATCTGCCTCAATAAAACGATTATCTTGAAACAACTTTTCAGCGTGCTCGTAGGAAATGGTTGGGTATGTAGTGTTTTTTCCTTGTTTATCGGCCTGATCGCTACGCATTATTTGCGCATTTGTGGATGCGGACGGCGCTATCGGTGATTGGTCAAGCGCATGAGGTAATGCCGTCTGCGGCGGAGAGGTAGCTGATATATATGCAGAGCTTTGTTGTTGCCGATTGCCGTCAAGAGATTCAAGATTTGATGGTGAGGAGAGGGTAGTCGTTTGGTCTGTCGGTTCCGTGGGTTTGGTAGTTTTTTGCTGCTCTGTAGGATTTGCTTTGATAAGCATTGTGGCGAAAATTGCTAAACATAGAATAATTAATCCATAAATAGCCATGGGTAAGATCACTTTTCGAGACGTGATAAAAGGATTTCCGGTCTTAAAAGAATGAGTGTTTGTATTTTCTGTTTGAGTGGGCGAATATTTAGCTATTGACGAGGTTGTTGCTGACGGTGGGGTGACGACGTTTTTGGCTTCTTCTCGACCTAATTCAATATCATATTTGGCGCGTGCCTCGGGATTCATTAAAACTTCATAGGCTGCGTTGATGATTTTAATGATGCGCTCGGACTCAATGGGGTCATGGTGCTTATCAGGATGATATTTTTGCGCCAATGACTTATAAGCAGCTCGAATCACCTCTGGAGGTGCATTTCGAGCAACTTTGAGATTGTCGTAATGGGTGTGCTGAGAGGCCATTGTGTATCAAGTTAATTTATTACTATTGATTACGGATTCCCCAAAGCTCCAGATTCAAATTCGGAAAGTTTCCAGCAACATGCATTGCCACGCTACCTGATTGTAAGACATGATGCCACAATGTTCCGGTTTGTTGTATTTCAAAGTAAATATAGCCCGCACTAAACGCAATTTGTCGCGGCGCGCTGGGTAGTAACTCTAAATCTAAGCCTGGTAAGTGCAAGCGAACCAATTCTAATAATTTATCAGTTGATGCAATTTTGACCTGAGAGATAAATTGATGTTGTAGTAACTCCTTAGGCATGTCGGCACTAACACCCAAAACCAGTGATGCATAGCTCTCAATTTCGTTTGGAGCCAAGATTGCCAGATGCAAACCATGTTGACGTTTCTCAATTTCAATTTTTTGCGAGCTGCGCTCTAAAACTATATTTAACATATAGCGCAACTCTTGAACCAAAGGTTGAAACCAAATAGCGGGTCGCCAGTGATCGTACTGAATATCCATATTCGGTCGACGTGTCTGGGTTTTAATGAATGTCGATAGCTCACCGTTTAAAGCAGATAAAGTCTTGAAAATATGTTCTGGCGGTGTGTCAATGGAGGCCAAAAAATGGTTCAGTAGTGGCTGATAGCGATTTAATAGCTGCAAAATCAAATAGTCTGTGACTTCTGCCACATGGGCACTCCTGCTATCGCTGGATAGCCTGTGTGCCAATGCATCTGCGCGCAAATCAACCAAGCCTTGTATTTCAGAAAGCCAGTCGGATAATTGGGTGCTGGCGCTATAATTGGATACGGGAGGAATTAAGCTCGCGTCTAATCGTACACTGCCATCTCCTAAGATTTCGGTCACGCGAGCGATAGGTAATCCTAACCATTCATCGCCGAGTTCCCGTTCTGGGATTAACTCCATGCGTAATCGAGCCAATTGCACCAGCTGGCTTCCCATATTGACAGAGGTGCTATCTTGCAGGTCATATTCAAAAGGCAGAAAACGCGCTAAAGAGCTGTTTAGATCGCCACTTAACAAGGTTTCTTCTGCATTGTGCATTCGCAAAGGAATTGCCAGGAAAATCGTTTGTCCCAACATTTCATGGGAAATATGGATGGGTTTAGGCAAGTTATCGTGATTGGGTGCATTAAATGGTGTACCATCTAGAAAAAGCCCTTTGGCCGCTTTGAGTGATAGCTTGCCTAATGTTAAGCCGTCGGAGTCAATTTCAAAGCGTGAGAATCCCCAAAAAAAGGGGTTTAGTGGCAATGAACGTTGATGGGAAAAATATTCTAAATACCGTTCCTGTTGTTGTAGCATTTGCGGACGAAGAAAGAGCCCCTCGCTCCAAACCACTTTATTAAACCAGCCCATAGATACCTCATCTAAGAAAAGTTGTATTATTGTAATCGATATTAATTTGATCTGTTCCTAAAATACAAGCCGCCTGTAGAGGAGAACTTATTTTATTGGTAATGGCGCACTTGTTTTCTGCTAATTGACTTAAGTAGCACGAGGTGAATTTGATTGGCGATTTCATATAACTTTTAAAATGAATGATGATAAAATTTTAAATCGCATAAAATGCCCTTTTATAAAAGCTGTGTGGTTTTTTTGGTAATGTTGATAAGTACTTATTGTCAAGGTATAGGGCATACTCGCCAGAAAACCATTTTTCTAAGATGAATATTTATGTTCGAATCAAATAATTCCGATAGCTCTCAAAATGTCTTGGATACAACGATTGCGACATCGGAGTTTAAAGTAAGATTAATCGAGGTTCGGCAGGCACAAAACCCCGTGTTGGAGGCTGCGCGTACATTGCTGCGCGCAGCATCTGATATGCGCGCGCAGCAAATTCGTGACAACATGTACGATTTTCAGGAGATGCTGGTTCGTGAGGTGAAGATTTTCCAAAATTTAGCTGAGCAGGCGCATGTTAGAAGAGAGCATATTATTGCAGCGCGTTATGCGCTGTGTACCGCCTTAGACGAGTTTGCGGGACGCATTGACTGGTTGGAAGGTGTCGAAGCGTGGTCTACTCGGAATTTATTGGTGACTTTTCACAAAGAATCCTACGGTGGCGATAAGTTTTTTCAGTTATTGGGCCGTTTGGCGCAAAATCCGGCCGAGCATCGTGATGTTCTTGAGCTGATGTCACATTTGCTGGGCTTAGGATATTCTGGGCGGTATGCCACTGCTACGGATGGTGCCGCGCAGCTACACACGATTCGTCAGCGACTCTATGCACTCTTATATAAAGATGACAAGACCGATACGGCTTTATCGTTAAATTGGAAAGGGGTTGAGGGTAAGTCTGAGCGGCGACTGGATGTGCCGTTATGGTTAACCGCCGGCATATTGGTTGCGCTGCTGTTGGGGTTGTTTGGTTTTTTGAAGTATCAGTTATCTGTCCAATCTAACCCGCTGGAAGCGCGCATAGAGCAAATTGGAGATCGAAAACCAGCGGTTGTTAAGACGGTTAAGCCATTGAATTTGGCTCAACTTCTTAAAAATGAAATTGCGCGCGGTGTCGTTAAGGTTAACGAGCAAGATAATCGCACATCGGTTGTGTTTACTGGGGATAATATGTTCGCTCCCGGAAGCGCCGATGTCAATGAGACGATTAAACCGACCTTAGATAAAGTGGCTTCAGAAATTAATCTGGTCTCGGGCAAAGTGGTCGTAACGGGGCATACAGATTCAAGCCCGATCAGATCTGAAAAATTCGCCGATAATCAAGCATTGTCTGAACAGCGTGCAAAAAGTGTTTCAGAGTATTTGCAAAAGGCAGGTATTGCGGTGGATCGACTATTATCAGAAGGTAAAGGGGATACGCAACCTGTTGCTGATAATAAGACCGCGCAAGGAAAAGCTAAAAACCGCCGTGTAGAAGTTTTGGTGATTCAATAATAGAATAAGTCAAGCATGAATTTTTTAAGACAACTCTTCTCTTTTTCCGCCTCCAAAGGAACCGTTTTTGTTATCATTTCGGTTTTACTGGGCTTGGCGATTTGGTTTTTTGGGCCGATGTTGCATTTTGGTCAAGCGACGCCGTTGCTTGAGGTTGGAACACGTATTGCCACGATACTATTGATGTTGGCATTGATGTTGTTTGTCTTTTTGCGTTGGCCGATCAGTATTTTGGGCGTGACCGCCTTATGTTTATTAATCTGGTTTGGCACTCCTTTGGTGAAAGTCGGGGATATCGCTCCTTTTGGCGCCATTTGGGTTCGTGTGTTAGTGATTGCGGTGATCGTTGTGGCGTTTATCGCTTGGCTGATCAAATACTATTGGCATACACTGATTAACAACCAAGATTTTGTACAAAAACTACTCACGCCAAAAGATTCCGATGAAAGGGGAGAGCAAATTCTCCCTGTGGCAACAGAGTTAGAGAATAAGTTTCACCACACCTTAGAGCAACTCAAACAACTCAAAGTCAATAAAACGTTGCTTCAAAAGTTGCTGGCATGGAATCAATATCGCTATGAGTTGCCGTGGTATATGCTGTTAGGGGCTGCAGACTCGGGTAAAACAACATTGGCATTGAATTCTGGGTTGGATTTCCCACAAAACCCACCGATTGATATTGACTATCTGGAGAATATTCCCGCGACGACCGATTGCGACTGGTGGTTGTCAAACTCAGCCGTGCTTATTGACCCGTCGGGAAAATTCGCCCAACAAGATGCATTGAGTGGGCAACCACTCAATGAGTGGAAAACCCTACTAGGCTTGCTTCGCGAGCATCGGCCGCGTACGCCAGTCAATGGCGTGTTGCTGACATTGAGTATCCAAGATCTGATAGAGATGGATGAGGAAGCCTTACGCAAACATGCTGCGCGGCTGCGGCTGCGCATGGATGAAATGCGTAAAAAAATGGAGATTTTGTTCCCTGTTTATGTATTGGTGACCAAAACGGACATCATGCGAGGATTTGATGAGTATTTTGCCGAATTGTCCAAGCAAGGAAAAGAACAAGTTTGGGGCTTTACTTTGGCGCATCAGGCGCAAGGAAAAATCAATGTCGACCAGATGAAAGCGGATATTCTCAATCAATTTGATCTGCTGGCTCAACAACTCGAACATAACTTAAAAGAACGCCTGAATAATGAAACAGGTACTGAACGCAGTGCAAAACTCTACGCATTTACCGATGAGTTTCGCAGCTTGGAGCAGAAATTATCGATTTTTACATCACAATTGCTGGTTGAGTCCAAATTCGATGATACTCAACAGACGACCATGCTACGGGGGGTCTACTTCACCAGCTCGGTGCAAACGGCACTCAAAGACATTTTGGCCAATCGCCAGACATTGGTTGAGCGACTTAAAAACCGGTTTTCACGCAGTCTGGTCCCTGTCTCGGATGAGCGTAGCGATTGGGACTCTGTGCGCTTACCTGTGGCTGCGGCGACAGAGCCAATATTCAATAGTGTCAATGAGCCATCGGATACGGATGGCACGCTAACTCTGACGGAGTCGGAGTCAGCCGATGCCTCCTCAACAGCAATCGTAAAAAAAGGCGTGGACAACGCCATCGCCACGCCAAAACCTCGATATCGCTTACACAGCGCTCAGAGCTACTTTACTCATCATTTGTTTGCTCAATTGATCTTGGCAGAAGCGCATTTGGTTCGTCCGAATTTGCGTTGGGAATACCAAAATCGGCTGAAAAAAATATTTGGCAATACCGCTTTAGGGATTGGATTTGTTGGACTGGTCGCCGGCATGATGGGGAGCGCCTACAATAACAAAGACTATCTCAAAGCCGTTGCTGACAAAACAAGGGCGTTAGAACAAAAAGTAGATCAATATCAAAGCAATCCAAGCCCGGAATTGATTCCAGCCATTTTGGACGCAAGTGAAACGCTTCCTCGTTACAGCTCTCTGAAACTGGACGATCCGAGTTGGGATTACCGCTGGGGACTATATACAGGGAGGGATATTAAAAATGCTTCGGAGCACACCTATCACCAACTACAGGACAGCTTGTTGTTGCCGTACATCAATCAGCGTTTAGAAACCACGATGGTGGATGGCTTGCGAGACAAAAATTCAGATAAAGCTTATAACGCATTGCGCATCTATTTGTTATTGCATGATCCGAAACGTTATACACAGGAGAATAACGCCGTCGATGTACGGAATTGGGTGCATCAAGATGTGGACAGCCATGATGTCGGGGCTGATTTTGCCGGAAATGCAGCTGTAGGAAGTCATATTAAAGCCATGTTTGATGGCAAGCGCGTGATTCAAATCGAATCACGGGTCAATAGCGATTTAGTGAATCAGGTGCGCTTATTCCTAAACAGTGCCCCGCCCACCCAACGACTATACGAACGTGCAAAGAGCAGCATGTTGCAAGATGCACCATCGGACATCAGCCTACAAAGCATATTGGGCGATAAAGCGGTACAACTATTCTCCCTCAAAGATGGAAAAACCATTGATAAAGGGGTTTCGGGGATCTACACGGTAGAAGGCTACAAGCGCTACTTTGGTATCAAGCTACTCGAGTTTGTCAAACGTGCGCAAAAAGATGACGCCTGGGTGATGGGACAGAGTGAAACCGACACTTTGTCTGGCGCCCAAGAGACCGCCGAGGCTTTGGCCGAGCAGTTCAACAGTCCGCAAATGCGCGACATACGCAAGCTCTATCTCACCGAATACGCCCGAGCTTGGCAAGACTTCGTTAACAATATCCAACTGGCGCCCGACACCAGTGGTGGCATGAGTGGTTTCGCTTACGAAATCAACACCGCCAAAGCACTGGTATCGGCAGATTCCCCACTATCCAAACTCCTGCGTACCATCGTTAAAGAAACCAGTCCGACCGCGATTACCCCTCCTCAACAAAACGCAGGCACGGGGGCGGTTGATAGCAAAGTTACCGAGCTGCAAACCTCCGCCAATGAACTACAAAAGAATGCACAAGCTCTGGGTAGAATCACTGGTCTGAACGACCTAAAACTCGAACGAGAGCTGATTGAAGCGCCTTTTGCCGGTTTGCGCGAAATTGTCACCGGCTCACCCTACGCGGCAGGAGATCCGGCGGCACAGATGCTGGGCATGAACAGCGGTTCCCCCTTGGGTAAACTCAGTTTAGACAATGCCAATGCCCTGATTGGCGAATACTACAACGCCTTAGTCACCATCGACAATGCTGCGCGTACTGGCGCCATGCCCGCCAGTGTGGATACCTTTGCCAAACTCAAACTCGAAGCCGACAAATATCCTGCGCCTGTATCCAACATCCTCGCCACACTCGGCCAAGGCGGTCAACGCAAACTGACACTGCTCATCGGCGAATCGCTCAATCGCCAGTTCCAAGAACAAGTCGGCCAATACTGCTGGCAAACCATGGCTGGTCGTTACCCGTTTGACCGCAACAGCATGAGCGAAGTACTACCGGACGACTTTGCCAACCTCTTCGGTCCCAACGGACTCTACAACCAATTCTTCCAAAAGAACTTAGCCAACATCGTTGACGCCAACGTCCGCCCATGGCGCTACAAACTACAAGCTGACGGCACGCCGCTGATGGGGCCGCCGTTAGAGTCGTTTGAACAAGCCAGCCAAATTCGCCAACAGTTCTTCGGTGCGGGCGGCATGGACGGTGGAGCGGGCACCCGCATGAGTCTGCGGATGAATGTCGCCGTCACAACGATGGATCCAGACATCGCCCAGCTCATGATCAATATGGACGGGCAAGGACAACGCTACGCACACGGCCCTGTGGTACCCATGAGCTTCGTCTGGCCCGGCGCTCGTGGTGGTACCGCAGCCGAAATCCTCGCCGAGTCACTCACTGGTGGCAATCTACCGACCATCGGCGCCAATGGTCCTTGGGCGCTGTTTCGACTGATCGACAAAGCTAAAGTCCGCAACGAAGTCTCTGCCAATCGACTATCCGTGAGTTACGAGCTCGGAGGTCGTGGCGTCATGCTTGAGTTCTCCACCCAAGGCTCGGCCAACCCGCTGACCTCCAATATCCTACAAACCTTTAACTGCCCGAAAGGCCAAGCCCTGACCCTGCCGACGGTCACATTGCCCGCCAAGCCGACGAACATCACGCCTGCTGGACAATTACCGATTAACCCTCGAACCGGCAAGCCGCTGACGGTCAGCCCATAAACTGAAAGTAGGCGAAGTATGAGCGCGCGCAGCCAATCGACTATAATCGACCTGCAAGTGCTCAAGCGCAGCCCACACTGAACGACAAAGGACATCCCATGCGTCCAGCCTCCTCACGCACAATCAGCGTTCACGGTGACTGCCTGCCGCGCAGCCCGTTTGGCACCGACTACATGCTGGTGCACAGTCTGAGCGGGACGGAGCAGCTCAATCAACTGTTCGAATACCAACTGACCCTGCGGGTACGGGACGAGTACGGCAATCCGGCGGGCGGCTTCAAAGGCATGGACGGCTACATCAGCCAAGCCAGCGCAGAAGCGG
>CAZCYS010000041.1:0-6147 GCA_964502825.1 uncultured Hydromonas sp.
CGGATATTCAGCGGATGATCGGCCGCGCGCTTTTCTTGCGCCAATTGCTGGGTAAAAGCGTGCAATTTCAGCAAAAAACCATGATGATGCGTTTGCGTGAGTTGGCGCAATGCGGCTTGTGTCTTGGGATAATAGCGCGGCACACCACCGTTTTGCGCCACCATCGCCAAATCGTACAACCAGCGTTGCAGCCACGTCATCAGCGCGAGCATATCCACCGTGCGCTGCTCTTCGCCTGCCAGACGAGCTTTATTCGCGTCGGCAATATGCTTTTCAAATGCCGCTGCTGTGGCGACCACATCCAATTTTGAACCTTTGCTCAGCGCTTGAATCCATTGATTTTGGATGGTGAAATAATCGGTATCAATCAACTCGGCCACGCGCATCACTGCGCCGTTTTCCTGCTGTAAATATTCCGCCCAATTCGGATTGGGTTTGAGCGCGTTCAAATAGGCCAATGCGTCTTCGGCGGACGGCGCAGGCGCGTTGACCAACTGACAACGGCTGACTATCGTCGGCAGCAATTGCCGCACATCATGCGCCAATAGAATAAATACGGTGTGCGCAGGCGGCTCCTCCAGCGTTTTGAGCAGCGCATTGGCCGCATTGCGATTGAGTTTGTGCGCCGGATACAGCACCACCACGCGCTGACCGCCGCGATGGCTGGTCTGGTTGACCATATTGTCCAGCGCGCGAATATCATCAATCGTGATTTCTTTGGATGGCTTTTCGGGACGCAATTCTTCAATCGGATGCGCCGTATTCATAATGCTCGGGCGCAACAGCCGATAATCGGGGTGGCTGAATGCAGCCAACAAATCACAAGCCGCGCACTGCCCGCACGCATGATGCGCCGACGTTGGCGCATCGCACAGCAAACTAGCGGCCATCGCCTGCACCAATTGCTCACCGCCGGTATCTTCGGGCACAATCAGCAAATACGCGTGCGCCGCACGCTGAGAGTGCTGACGCTCAAACCATTGCTGAAAAACCGTCTGATGCCAACTCAATGGCGTGGAAACACTCTGGGTCATATCGTTATTCAATCGTCAATTGTAATTGCGGTCGCGCCACAATCGCCGCGCGAATCTGCGCCTTCACCTCATCCAGCGAGCGCGTGCTGTCGATCACCGCCATGCGTTGCGGCGATTGCTCGGCGCGTTGTAGATATGCCTCGCGCGTGCATTTGAAAAATCCAAATGATTCTTGCTCAAATTTATCCAAAGCCTCTTGCGTCTGCGCCGCACGTTGGGTCAAGCGCGCACGCGCTACATCCAGCGGCACATCGAACAGCAGCGTAAAGTCCGGCTGCAAATCGCCCTGTACCCAACGCTCCAACTGCGTAATTTTATCAAACGCCACACCGCGTCCGCCGCCTTGATAGGCAAAGGTCGCGTCGGTAAAGCGATCCGAAATCACCACCTCACCCCGCGCCAACGCAGGCAAAATGACCTGTGCAATGTGTTCACGGCGCGCGGCGAACATCAGCAGGGTTTCGGTTTCCAAATCCATTTTCTCGTGCAGCAGCAACTCACGCAAACACTCGCCCAGCGGCGTACCGCCCGGCTCGCGGGTCAAGACGGTAGTGCGCTGTGCGGTGATTTGCTCGGCCAGCCACGCCATCGCAGTGGATTTGCCCGCACCATCCACGCCCTCAACGGTAATGAATAAACCCTTTTTGTTCGAATCGTTCATGCTTATTGTTTCAAAATATATTTGCGTACCGCCGCATTGTGGTCGGCCAAATTATTGGTGAACACGCTGCTGCCGTCCCCTTTGCCAACGAAAAACAGCACATCGCTGTCCGCCGGTAAAAACGCCGCGCTGATCGAGGCTTGGCTCGCGGTGGCAATCGGCGTTGGCGGTAGGCCGCGCCGTGTGTAGGTGTTGTACGGCGTGTCGGTGCGCATCATCACCGTGGTCAAATCGCCTTTGAATGCCTCGCCCACGCCGTAAATCACCGTCGGATCGGTTTGCAACGGCATGCCTTTTCGCATTCGATTGACGAACACCGCCGCGACCATTGGACGATCCGCATCCAAGCCCGTTTCCTTCTCAACGATGGATGCCATGATCAAGGCCTCATACGGCGTTTGGTAAGGCAAATTCGGCGAATGCTTTGGCCACAACTCGGCTATTTTTTTGTTCAACAGATCATGCGCGCGCTTGAGTACCGAGGTTTCCTTCTCGCCTTTGCGGTACAAATAAGTGTCGGGGAAAATCAGCCCCTCGATGCTTTTCGCATCCGCCGGTTCGGTAATGCCGACGGCCTTGACCAAATCCACATCGGACAAATCCTGCGCATCGTGCTGCAAATCGGCTTTGGCAAACACTTGTTTGATTTCACGCCACGTCACACCCTCGGCAATACGAATTTTGCGTTGGGTGATTTGCCCCTTGGACAGACGCGTGAGCAATTGGCTCAACGTCGCTTTGCTGTCAAACTCGTATTCACCGACTTTGTAATTACTCGAACGGCCGGTCAATGTGGCCAATAACTTCACCTGAAACGCACTGAGTTTGCCACCATTGGCCTGCGAAATTTTGGCCAATTGATCATAGGCCGATTGCGCAGCTTCACCACGCTCCAAATAAATGCTCTGCGGCTCGGCCATCGTTGGCGCGACGGGCGCAGACAGGCGCATGTTCGCCCAGATCGCAAAAATCAGCAGCAGTAAAGCCACGCCCAGCAAACGTTTGAACCATTTCATCAATCTATTTACCTCATTGTTGAATCGCCCGAAAAGGCGAATTTTTCATGTGACCGGCATCATTTTAAAGAACTTATCGCCCGCACATGATGTTTTTCGAGTTTTATTGCGACCCCTCTCCCTCCATGGCCTCATCGGGGTGCGACCAATTCGGCTGCTGTCGTATCGCCACCAGCCAACGCGCTATCTGCGGATAATCTGCCACATCCACATCAATTTGATCCAACCAAAACAAATACGCCGCGCAACTGATATCGGCAATCGAAAAGCCCGAAGGTAACAAATACTCTGACTTAGACAACGCACGGTCCAAGGTATCCAAATCCACCAAAACTCGCCGACGCAGATACGCCAAAACCTCTTGTGGCTGAGCTGACAGATGTGGCCAGAGCATAGCAAAACGCAGATTCGGTACGCTAAAGCCAACCCGATTTGCCTCCCAGGCCAAACACTCGACGATCGCCAACCAATCAGCCTGCGTTGTGCCACACAACTTCTGAGTTTTTTGCGCTAAATACTGCAAAATCGCGTTCGACTGACACAAAGTATACGCGTCATCGAGTAAAACCGGCACTTCGCCAAATTTGCTTGACTGCGCAAAAGATTCGCCGCGTTCAGTTGGGGGCAAAGACAAATCAACCCAACGATACTCATGCGCCGTCTGCGTGAGCAGTAAAAAAAGACGCACTTTGTAGGAGTGCCCCGAATCGGTACTGCCGAATAAAGTCACCATTGCTTGGCTCAATATTGCTCGTGCTTATATCGCTCAAACAGCCCGCTCAACCGTCAGCGCCACACCCATGCCACCGCCAATGCACAGGGAAGCCAAGCCTTTTTTCGCGTCGCGGCGTTGCATCTCATGCAGCAGCGAGACCAAAATGCGGCAGCCTGACGCGCCAATCGGATGACCGAGCGCAATCGCGCCGCCATTGACATTAATAATATCGGTGTTCCAGCCCATTTCCTGATTAACTGCGGCCGCTTGCGCGGCGAAGGCCTCATTGACCTCCATCAAATCTAAATCCGCCGCCGTCCAACCGGCTTTGTCCAAAGCTTTGCGCGAGGCGTACATCGGTCCCATGCCCATGATCGCGGGGTCAATCGCTGCACTGGCAAAAGCTGTGATCGTGGCCAACGGTGTCAAGCCGAGTTCTTTCGCTTTGTCCGCGCTCATCACCATCACCGCTGCCGCACCGTCGTTGATACCCGAGGCATTACCTGCCGTCACCGTGCCCGCTTTGTCAAACGCAGGACGCAGTCCGGCGAGGCTCTCGGCATTGGTTTTACGATTGATGTATTCGTCGGTATCAAACACAATCGGGTCGCCTTTGCGCTGCGGAATGCTCACGGCGACGATTTCGTCTTTGAATTTACCGGCGTCCTGCGCGACGATGGCTTTTTGCTGTGACGCAAGGGCAAATGCGTCCTGCGCCTCGCGACTGATGCCGTATTTTTTCGCCACATTTTCAGCGGTAATGCCCATGTGGTAGTTGTTGAACGCGTCCCACAAGCCGTCATTAATCATGGTATCGACCAAAGCGGCATTGCCCATGCGGAATCCGTCGCGCGAATTCGGCAATACATGTGCCGACGCGCTCATATTCTCCTGTCCACCGGCGATGATGATGTCCGCATCACCGCAAGCGATGGCTTGCGCCGCGAGCATCACGGCTTTCAGCCCCGAGCCGCACACTTTATTGATGGTCATGGCCGAAACGGTGTTCGGCAAACCGGCTTTAATCACGGCTTGGCGCGCAGGGTTTTGCCCAGCACCGGCGGTCAAAACTTGCCCCAAAATCACTTCGTCTATCGACTCCGGCGACACGCCCGTTTGCGCCATCAGCGCTTGAATCACCGTTGCGCCCAATTCCGGCGCAGAGACTTTGGCCAAAGAGCCACCAAATTTACCGATGGCCGTGCGTTTGGCCGCGACAATGACAACTGGTTTCATCCGTTCCTCACTTCATTAAAAAATTCATTATACGATCAAAAGTTTTGCCATACGGTGGCGCGAGCAGTGATGCCGCACTCCAGCGCGCTTGGTAAAACACCGGCCGCAGTTTGCTGAAGGTCAAAAATCCTTCGTAACCATGATAATGCCCCATGCCGCTCGCACCCACGCCACCGAACGGCATATCGGTCTGCGCGACATGTAGCAGCGTGTCGTTCACACTCACGCCACCCGAAATCACATGATCGAGTAAATAATCCAGCTTTTTGCCATCATGGGTGAATGGGTAAAATGCCAATGGGCGCGGACGCGAATTAATGTCCTTGACCACCGCCGACAGATCCGTGTAGGGAATCACCGGCAAAATCGGGCCGAAAATTTCGCGCGTCATCAATTCTATGTCCATCGGCGGATTGATCAACAAATGCGGCGCCATTTTGCGCGCGGACGCATCAAGCGCTTCGCCGTCAAACAAAGGAATCACCCGCGTGCCAGCGCTTTTCGCTTCGTCCAGTGCCTGCGTCAAACGATCAAACGATTTGCCATCAATAATCGCGGTGTAATCCACGCTGTCCTTGCCCGTGTAGCGCTGTTGCACAATGGTACGCGCGATTTGAATGAACTCTTCTACCTTGTGCGCAGGCACATACACATGATCGACCGTGACACAGATTTGCCCTGCGTTCAAACATTTGGCGTACATAATGCGTTCCACCGCCAGCTTGAAATCAAAGTCGTCCAAAATAATCGCCGGTGATTTTCCGCCCAGCTCCAACGTCACCGGACACAGGTTCCGCGCTGCAGCAGCCATCACCGCGCTGCCGGTTTGCCCCGAACCGGTGAAAATCAGATGGTCAAACGGCTGCTTGGAAAACGCCTGTCCCGCACCCTCTTCACCTTCAAAAAAACACAACTTCTCTGGCGGAAAATAATTCGCCAGCTTATCCTGCAACAGTCGCGTGAGGTGGCGCGAATTTTCCGACATTTTCACCATCGCGCGATTACCTGCGGCAAAAACCCCAATCAGCGGCCCCAAGGATAAAAACAGCGGGAAGTTCCACGGCACAATCACGCCGACCACGCCCAGCGGCTGAGGAATCACCCGATTTTTCGCACCGAAAAAGCTTTTTAAATCGACCGCGCGCCGTTGCGGTTTCATCCACTGTTTCAAATGTTTTTTACTGTGGTGAATCTCATTGAGCGTCGGCAAAATTTCGGACAACAGGGTTTCATGACGCGAGCGGTTGCCAAAGTCTTGGTTAATCGCGTCGCAAATGGCCTCTTTGTGCTCGCGTACAAACTGCGCCAAGCGATCCAGATCAGCGATTCGCTCGGCATAGTCCGGCACAGGATGCGCTAAATACGCCGCGCGCTGCGCAGCCAAGGTCTGCGCCATGCGCTGCTCTATTTCCTGTGCGCTTATGTCCTGCGCGCTTATATCCTTCGTGATTGACTGAGCTAAATTCGTGTTTTCTGTATTCATGC
>CAZCYS010000041.1:6247-9915 GCA_964502825.1 uncultured Hydromonas sp.
GCGCTTATATCCTTCGTGATTGACTGAGCTAAATTCGTGTTTTCTGTATTCATGCTTATGTTTCTCCCGCTCAAACGATTATTTCAATAAGAAACACCGCTCAAAATTATCCGTGGTGATACGCCCAACATCCTCCAGACGCATGCCTTTCAAGTCGGCAATCGCCTGCGCCACATGACGTACATACGCCGGCTCGTTTTGTTTGCCTCGATATGGCATCGGCGCAAGGTACGGCGAATCGGTCTCAATCAGCAGTCGATCCATCGGCACATACGCAGCGGTTTCATGCACGACTTTGGCATTTTTAAAACTCACAATCCCCGAGAATGAAATATAAAACCCCATGTCCAAGGCTGCTTTCGCCATGGCCACATCCTCGGTAAAACAGTGCATCACACCACCAATTTCATCGGCTTTTTCTTCACGCATGATGGCAATGGTGTCATCCTTCGCATTGCGCGTGTGGATGATCAGCGGTTTGCGCGTCTGTTTGGCCGCCGCGATGTGGGTGCGAAAACGCGCACGCTGCCAATCCAACGCATTGCCCTCGTTTTTCGTCCAGTAGTAATCCAAACCCGTTTCGCCCGTAGCGATCACCTTGGGATGTGCGAGCATAGCGATCAGCTCGTCATACGTCGGCTCATGCACGTCCGCGTAATCGGGATGCGTACCAACCGAGCCATAAATATGCGGATGCGCTTCGATGATCGTCCGAATCCGCTCCCAATCCGAAATATCCACGCTGATCGCCAAGGCGCGCTCCACCTGATTGGCGCGCATATTCTCCAACAGCTTGGGTAAGTTGTTGTACAAATCTGGAAAATCAATATGGCAATGGCTGTCTACAAACAAGGTATGGCTCGCAAAAATAATGATTGAAGGTATGGTTTTCGTTGCGTCGATTATACAAGCGATTACCGAGCATCACATAAAAAAGAACGGTCATCCGAAAATGACCGCTCTTTAACACATCAAACGGATTTGTCAGGTTTTAATCAAACGTTTGCTCGCCGCGTCGTCCACTGTCCAACACGTGACTCATACCCGGACGGCTCACGATCAAGCTGTCCGGCGGCGCGACCACGCTGGTGTCTTTATTGGTGTATGGCAGCAGATGCAACACATGACGCATCGCGTTCAAACGTGCACGTTTTTTACAATCGGATTTGACCACGGTCCACGGCGCATCGGCGGTATCGGTGTGATAGAACATCGCTTCTTTGGCCACGGTGTATTGATCCCATTTATCCAATGAAGCCAAATCGACTGGCGACAATTTCCACTGTTTCAACGGATGGTGTTTGCGCTGCATGAATCGACGACGTTGTTCCACACGGCTGACCGAGAACCAGAATTTGATCAGAATGATGCCGCTGCGTACCAAGTTGCGCTCAAACTCCGGACATTGACGCATGAATTCGGAATATTCGGCATCGTTACAGAAGCCCATCACGCGTTCCACACCCGCACGGTTGTACCATGAGCGGTCAAACAAAACGATTTCACCGGCGCTTGGCAGGTTTTGGATATATCGTTGGAAGTACCATTGCGAACGTTCGCGGTCGGTTGGTTTTTCCAACGCAACCACACGCGCGCCACGCGGATTCAAATGTTCCATCATGCGCTTGATCGTACCGCCTTTACCGGCTGCGTCACGACCCTCAAAAATAATCACGACGCGTTGACCGGTTTCTTTGACCCAGTTTTGCAGTTTCAACAATTCGACTTGCAAACGGTATTTTTGTTCTTCATACGTTTCGCGTTGCATACGGTTTTTGTATGGGTACGCGCCTTCACGCCATTTGTCGGACAAGATGTCATCCGGATGGCCTTGTTCTTTCAACGCTTCTTTGCGCTCCGCCACCACTTGACCACGCAGGATGCGATACATCAGCGCTTTGTCATCAGACGACCATGTGTCCACAATGCTTTTCACCGCATTGTGCGCTACGGCTTTTTTGTTTTTCGCTGTGCTGTTGGCAACAGCGTGTTTCATCATATCAGACACGCCTTGCATTTGGCCGTGTGCACGACTTTGTTGGCGCTCATCCAACTCGAATTTCACTTGCTCTGGCAATGGCTTTTGTGCCGCCGGTTTGCGTGCTGTTCTGCTTGTCGCTGCTTTTGCAGCAGGCTTTGCCGCTGCAGCGCGCGTTGGTGTGCGAGTGGATGTGCGCGAAGTTGTGCTTGATGTCGCGCGGGCGGCTGGTTTTTTGGCCGCAGTGCTGCGTGCGCTGGCTGTTGTTTTCGCTGCGGCTTTTGCTGGGGTTTTTGCCGATGCTTTTGCTGCGGCGGTTGTTGCCGCTTTTGCTGCAGTCGTGGTACGCGCTACGCGACGGACTGGCTTGGGCAAAACCGCCGGATTGACATTTGCCTCTGTTGACGTTTGTGCTGCTGTATCGGATTTGTTGCTTTGAGTTGCCATCTATTTCTCCTAACAAACGATGAAAATTGAAACCTATACTGCGAATCATTATACGCCTAAGCATTGTGTATACGCAAAAAACATTGTGCAAAATGTGTATGGTTTTTCTGATGAATCAAACACATTGCATCAATATTGTTGAGCAACTGTTGCGCCCCAACAGGTATACAAACAGCAAACAAAAATCCAACGATTTAAACTCACCCACATCAATGACTTTGTCGCAAGCAACAAACCTCCGCGATTATTTGGTTTCCAGTTTGGCAATGTTCAAAGCCAAGCATTTGATGCCAACACCTGTTCCAAAGTTAATGTACGCGCGCGAATCTTCACCGCTGCCTTCGAGTTTAACAATCACACCATCACCAAATTTTGCATGACGCACCGACTGTCCCATGCGATAGCCGAGCGTGGTGTTTTCCTTCGCTTTGTACGAGCCGAACGATGGCGCGCTGTTCTCACGCTCAATCGCCGTTTGCTCCCATGCGCTGTATTGCGACACGCGCGGCGTGAGCCATTTCAAATGCTCTTCGGGCAATTCATCCAAAAAGCGCGACTGAATGCCGTAGCGCGTTTTACCGTGCAACATACGATTGCGCGCCAAGCTCATATACAATTTATTGCGCGCGCGCGTGATCGCGACGTACATCAAACGACGCTCTTCTTCCACGCCATCGCTGTCGCTCAAACTGTTCTCATGCGGGAATAACCCCTCCTCCAATCCGAGGATAAACACGCTGTGAAACTCCAAACCTTTGGCAGCGTGTACAGTCATCAACTGCACTGCATCTTGTCCTGCTTGCGCTTGATTATCACCTGCTTCCAAAGCCGCATGACTGAGAAATCCGGCCAGCGGTGTGAGTATGCTCGCGTCTTCGTTCGCACTGCTGGCCGTCACGTCGGTGGCGTAACCCTCGATCTGTGTGAATGCGGCCGCAGCCGTGACCAATTCGTTCAAGTTATCCACGCGATCGGCGCCCTCTTTTTCCGCTTTGTAATGCGCAATCAAACCGCTGTGTACGATGATGTGATCAACCAATTCCGGCAGCGACAAATGCTGTGTATCAAAACGCATGCCATCAATCATGCGATTGAACGCGCCCAACTTCGCACCCGCCGCGCCACTCATGGATGACACCGCCGAGAACAGCGAACATTGATGCGCACGCGCCAAATCCTGCAACTGCTCTAAAGTGCGTGAGCCGATGCCACGCGCCGGAAAATTCACCACGCGTGAGAATGA
>CAZCYS010000042.1:0-9848 GCA_964502825.1 uncultured Hydromonas sp.
AGGGTAACTGTTATTCTCTAAATGCAAACAATAGACGGTCTCTTGAAAAATCGGTATTTATTGGTACTGAAGCTGTTGTTGGACTCGATAAAAAAACCAAAGATGTTTTGCAAATTTGGTTGGCAGCTCGCTACTTTAGACATTCCTTTCCTGATGCGCTCGATCGTGAAGTTGCGGGAGTGATTAAAACATTAGCTAAGAATATAAAAGATAAGGAAGACGCAATAATTGGAATTTTTGTGCGTTATGAGGAAATTAATTGCACTCCAAATGCTGAGGTATATGAGTTTTGGGTGAAAATTGTTTATGATCCTGAGAAGTCGGACGCTGAAACAATGGCTTATGAGCTTTTGCGAGGAATGGAAAGTAAGCTTGGTAAATCAACTAAGCTATTATTATCAGAGTGTAGTGTAGTAGCTGATTCTGAGTTTACATTAAAAGACGTGTCGCAATATAACAGGTTTTGGTTAGATTATTTATGCGTTTAAAAACTTTGTTATTAGCCAGTGTCTAACATTATTAATAAAAAAACGGGGCTTCCATTGCTGGAAGCCCCGTATTTACTGGTAGGCCGTGCTGGATTTGAACCAGCGACCAAAGGATTATGAGTCCTCTGCTCTAACCACTGAGCTAACGGCCCGTTGTGTTTTTACGAAGGCGCTATTGTACGCAAAAACCGTTGGCTTGGACAGTCTCTTTATTCAGTTCAACGGCGTGCTTGAACAGGATAAAAAAGACTGTTCGTTGCTTCGTCAGTTGTTTTCCAAGAAGCTTTTGAGTTTTTCCGAGCGGGACGGATGACGCAGTTTACGCAGGGCTTTGGCTTCTATTTGGCGGATGCGTTCGCGCGTGACGTCAAATTGTTTGCCGACTTCTTCAAGCGTATGATCGGTGGTCATTTCGATACCGAAACGCATACGCAACACTTTGGCTTCGCGTGGCGTAAGCGAGTCCAGTACGTCTTTGACGATGTCTTGCATACCGGTGTGCAGTGCGGCTTCCGCCGGTGTCATGGCGTTGCCGTCCTCGATAAAGTCGCCCAAGTGTGAGTCCTCGTCATCACCAATCGGTGTTTCCATGGAAATCGGTTCTTTGGCGATTTTCATGATTTTGCGGATTTTGTGCTCTGGCATTTCCATCTTTTCGGCCAACTCGGATGCGTCCGGTTCCACGCCGGTTTCTTGCAAAATTTGGCGTGAAATTCGGTTCATTTTGTTGATCGTTTCGATCATGTGCACCGGAATACGGATGGTGCGCGCTTGATCGGCAATCGAGCGGGTGATCGCTTGGCGAATCCACCAGGTTGCGTAGGTGGAGAATTTGTAGCCACGGCGGTATTCAAATTTGTCCACGGCTTTCATCAGCCCGATGTTGCCTTCTTGGATCAAGTCCAAAAATTGCAGACCGCGATTGGTGTAGCGTTTGGCGATGGAAATCACCAGACGCAAGTTTGCTTCGGTCATTTCTTTTTTCGCCGTGCGGGTTTTTTTCTCGCCATCGGTCATGTGTTTGTGGATGTCGCGCAGATCAGGCAGAGGCAAGAGGACTTCTTTTTGAATGTCGATCAGGCGATTTTGTAATTCGTGTAAATCGGGAATGTTGCGCTCAAAAATAGTGTTGAATGCGTGCGGCTTTTTCAATAGCTCGCCAGCCCAGTCCAGATTGGTTTGATGTCCCGGGAAATTGACCAGGAAGAAGTCAACGCTCATGCCCACTTTGTCCACGCACAGGGTGCGGATTTGGCTTTCGATATCACGGATGGCTTGCACTTGCTGGCGCAACTTGTCGCACAGGCGGTCAACGGTGCGCGCAGTAAAGCGTATGCCCATCAGTTCTTGGGTCATGGCGTCTTGCGCTTTGTCGTATGCTTTTGAGCGATAACCATCTTTATCAAAGGCCACGCGCATTTTGTCAAACAGTTTTTCGATGCTGTTGAATTTTTCCAATGCACGCGCTTTCAGCGCCTCTAATTGCTTGTTGGAAACCGTACCGCTGCTGGTATCGTCGTCGCTGTCGTCGTCATCAATCTCTTCTGCATCGGCGTCTTCAAATTCCTCTTCGGTGCCGACAAAACCATCGACCACTTCGTCCACCGGTGCTTCGTCATTGCGAATTTTGGCGAACATGTCACGCAGTTCTTGAATAATGGCTGGGCAGGCAGAGATCGCCGCCATCATTTCGCGTTGACCTTCCTCGATGCGTTTGGCAATCTCAATTTCTTGCGCTTTGGTCAGCAACTCGACGATGCCCATTTCGCGCATATACATGCGCACAGGGTCGGTGGTGCGACCAAATTCGGAGTCCAATGTGGATACGGCGACTTCAACCTCTTCTTCGGTGGTGTCGTCGGCGTTGGCCACGGGAACGTTGTCGCTCATCAGTAATACTTCAGCATCCGGTGCCTGCTCGTACACCTGAATCCCTAAGTCTGAGAAGGTGGAAACGATGTTGTCCAGCGCGTCGCCTTCGACCATGTCGTCCGGCAAACTGTCGTTAATTTCGGCGTAGGTCAAATAACCGCGCTCTTTACCCTGTTTAATCAACAGTGTCATTTGTACGCGTTTGAATTCCAATGCTTGTGCAGACTCTTCGGATTCTTTGCCTTTTTTGCTTTTGGCTTTTTCGGCTTTGGTCTCGATTTCAGCGATGTCTTCGCCGGCATCATCCAGCTCGTCGTCAATCAAGTCGTCTTTGCTCAAGTCAACATCATCGTCCAAGGAGATTTTTTTGGCACTTTTGGATGTTGGCGCCTTGCTTGCGGGTTTCGCTGCTTTAGAGGCAGGCGTTTTGCTCACAGGCTTTGCTGCGCTGGCGGTCGCTTTGGTTGTTGCTTTGGCCGTTGACTGGGTGGTTGATTTGGCAGGAGCGGCTTTTGTGCTACTCGTTGTCTTTGCGGTCGCTCGGCTTGCCTGATTTGACTCAGTCGGTTTGCTCGCCACTTTTTTCACCGGTGCTTTTGATGCTGCGGCTGGCGTGGTTTGACTTGCTTTTGTGGTTTTTGTTGCTGGAGTGGCTTTTGCCGCTGTGCTCGCTGGCGTAGCCACGGCTTTTGATTGGGTTTTAGGTTGTGTTTTACTTACAGGCATATTGCTTTTCTGAGAGGTTGAGGCTTTGACGCTTGGTGTCACAGCCGCTTTTTTCGTTGGTGTTGGCGTTTTCGCCGCAGATGGTTTCACTGCGGTTTTGCTAGAACTGGTGCTGGCACGTTTGCTGGGCGCAGTGGCCACGGTACGTGCTGGAGCGGGTTTAACCGCAGCGGCTTTTTTGATCGGTGCAGTTGGGGCTTTAGTTACTGCTTTGCTGGCTGTCGTTTTGGCCGGAGTATTGACCGGTTTGCTGGCTGCGGTTTTGCTGGCAGTGCGGGTGCTTGTTGTGGCTTTGACAGTGCTGGCGCTGGCTTTGGTGCTTACCTTGGTCGTTGTTCGACTGCTGGTCACCTTTGCTGGTGCTTTGCTTGAGGTTGGCACCGCTGCCTTTGCGGTTGATTTGGCGACCGGTTTTTTAGTCGCTGGTTTAGCCGCGCTTACGCTGGCTTTAGCAGGGGCTTTCACTGGTGCCTTGGCCACAGCCTTAACAGGTGCTTTGGTTGTGGTTTTGCTGGCAGCTACCGGCTTATTGACTGTTTTGCTGGTTGATTTGGAAACCGTTTTAACCGAGTTTTTTGCGGTACTGGTTTTGCTGGAATTTTTGTTTGAGCTCATGGGATTAGGCCTTTTTAAAAAATTACTGCTTTTCTCAAATACAACGATTCAGTGACAATAAGTCGATTGTTTGGACGATGCGCTCAAACCTTAGTTGCTTATAGATTCGATAGCAGCCATAGAACTACACATTATAGCATATCTTAGCGAGTTTTTCCCGTGAATAGTTGGTTGTTTGCGTGAATTTTCAGTTCAAAAACAGGTGCTTAGCATAATTTGTCGATGCCAGACACGTTTACGCGGATTTTAGGTGTAGCGCGCACGTTCTTGCAAGAGTTGGCTGTATTCCTCTTTGGCTTTTGGATCGTGTGCCAACTGTTGCGCGAGGGCTTCCAACCTATTTTCTAAATGCTGGCGATACAGGTTTTTTTCAAGGGCTTGCAGCGCAATCTGCGCATCGTCCTCGGTGATTTCAGGTTCTTGCAATTGGCGCTGCAGGATGTGCTGATACAAAGTCCAATGATCAAGCTGTTCGATTTGGTGGTAAATGACCGCCGGTGAAAGTTGACTGGCGGGCTGTGCTTGTAAAAACTCAATCAACTGCGTTAAAGGTTGATGCTGTGCTTGCTGCTGCCAAGCGGCCAACTGCGCATGCTGTGCAGTAGTCGGATGCGCCAAAATCAAACGCAAGGCCTGATCGATGGCCGAGAGCGGTTGGCTGCGTTTGTTTTTTTCGGAGGCGCGTTTGCGCGTGCGTGCTTGTCCGGTGATTTCGGCGTATTCGGCCACGTCTATGGCCTGAATGCCCAGTTGATCGGCGATGGATTGAATGATCTGTGTGCGCAAGGCGTTGTGCGGCATGGATTGCAGCAATGGCTTGGCTAAATGCAATTGGCGTGCGCGTGCTTCGGCGTGTGCTTCGGGTGCCGCTTGACGCAGACCGTAGAGCAAAAATTGGGACAACGTCATCGCTGATTGAGCTTCGGCGTTGAAACGCTCCGCGCCGAATTCGCGTACGAAACTGTCGGGATCGTGCTCGGGTGGTAGGAATAGAAATTGAATCGTGCGTGTGTCGGTCGCATAGGGCAGGGCGTTGGTCATGGCGCGCCACGCGGCTTTTCGACCGGCGGAGTCGCCGTCAAAACTAAATACGATGCGGTCGGTGAAGCGAAATAGTTTTTGGATGTGCAGCGCGCTGGTGGCTGTGCCGAGTGTGGCAACGGCGTTGCCGATGCCGGATTGTGCCAGCGCAACCACGTCCATATAGCCCTCAACCACCAAGGCAAAACGGCTGTGCGAGATGCTGCTGCGCGCCTCAAATAGACCGTATAGCTCCTGATTTTTCTGAAAAACCGGTGTTTCTGGCGAGTTGAGGTATTTTGGCTCGCCTTTGTCCATAATGCGCCCGCCAAAGCCGATGATTTGGCCTTTAACATTGCGAATCGGGAACATCACGCGGTCACGAAAAAAATCATAACGGCGCGCATTATCCTCTTTTTGTTTGACCAAGCCGGCATCAATTAAGCTGCTGGACTGATGGTAATCGGCAAAAACACTGCTTAAATTCGGACGATCCGGCGCAAAACCCAGTCCGAAGCGTTGCGCGATTTCGCCGGTCAGGCCGCGTCGTTTCAGATAGCCAACTGCGTCGGGATGTTTGGGCAATTGCTCGCGATAAAATTTTGCCGCTTCTTCCAAAGCTTGGCTGATGTTTTGCGTGCGGATTTTTCGTTCGGTTTGTTCGGCGATTTGCTGGCGTGATAAGGGTTTGTCTTCGGGCACTTTCATGCCCGCGCGTGAGGCCAAATCGTGTACGGCCTCGACAAAAGTCAGGCCGTTGTGTTCCATCAAAAAGCCCAGTGCCGTGCCGTGCGCACCGCAGCCAAAGCAGTGATAAAACTGCTTGGTCGGGCTGACGGTGAACGAGGGAGTTTTCTCGTTATGAAACGGGCATAAACCTTGCCGATTATTGCCTGCCTGCTTGAGTTGAACGTACTGTCCCACCACGTCGACAATGTCAACGCGCGCGAGCAGATCGTTGATAAACTCAGCAGGAATCATGGGCGACGGTGATATGAATTAGGATAATTGTGCTTTAATCAGGGCGGAAACTTTGCCCATGTCGGCTTTACCGGCCAATTGGCCTTTGAGCACACCCATTACTTTACCCATGTCCTGCATGCCTTTGGCTTCGGTTTGTGCAATCGCAGCGGAAACAGCGGAGGCGATCTCTTCATCAGACATTTGTGCCGGCAGGTATGCGCTGATGATGTCCAGCTCAAATTGTTCGGTTTGTACCAAATCAGGACGATTGGCTTGCTGGTATTGGCTGATGGATTCGCGGCGCTGTTTGCATGCTTTTTCAATCACGGCGATTACGGCAGCGTCATCCAGCGTGCTTTGCGTGTCCACTTCGCGTTGTTTGATGGCGGCAGAGAGCAGGCGCAGTGTGCCCAGTTTGTCCATTTCGCGCGCTTTCATGGCCGCGATTACGTCCGCTTGGATGGTTTCTTTTAAAGTCATATTAACCTCTGGGAAGATGATGGTTGTATACAGGAATCATGCGTGTTGATGATTCACTGTGTGGAGAAAAATATTTTGATGATGAATTATAACGCATCCAATGCCAGCATCCGATGAATGTGCTTTATGTGTTGTGGCGCGTCATACATGTTTTGCGCGCAAAGCAAAAAACCCGCTCGGTGGAGCGGGGTTTGTATTTTGCGTACTGTAAACGAGAGGGCTTTTCAACCCACAGGTTAATTAGTACATTTTCTTTGGCAACATTTGGCTGCGGATGCGCTTGTAATGACGTTTACATGCGGCAGCGTGTTTGCGTTTGCGCTCGGTAGTTGGCTTTTCGTAAAATTCACGTGCACGCAATTCGGTCAATAAACCGGTTTTTTCGATCGCACGTTTGAAGCGACGCATCGCAACTTCAAATGGTTCGTTCTCTTTTACACGAATTAAAGGCATAATCACTCTTTTTCAAAAAATGTTTTGTTCCGTAAAAACAAAATCATAAAATAATGGCGCGGCCGGCAGGAATCGAACCCACGACCCCTTGGTTCGTAGCCAAGTACTCTATCCAGCTGAGCTACGGCCGCTGAGAACCGAAACTATAGCAAACTTTTTATTCACTTGGCAAGTATTTTTTTAAATTTTCTTAATTATTTGATTATTTTTTGCGGGTTTTTTGAAAAAATCGGTGTGCTTGAGTGGCTTTATTGCTGCAATGCAGTTAAAATGCGTCCATGTTTTTACGCTGTTTGCTCGCGTTCTTGCGTTGTTTGGGCTGTGTTACGAGGAATGTTTCATTGACACAATGGCGCAATATGACGCAGCGATGTTTTTAGTTCATTTGGATAAAAATAAGTGCGGTTTGCTTGAACCGCTGTTCATGATGTTTTAGGTAGGATCAAAAATGATCACAGGAAGCTTGGTGGCGCTGGTCACCCCGATGTTGGAAGATGGTTCAATTGATTTTGACGCGTATCGTGCCTTGATTGACTGGCATGTTGAGCAGGGAACGGATGCGATTGTCGCCGTCGGTACCAGTGGCGAATCGCCAACGGTGTCTGTTGACGAGCATTGCGAATTGATGAAGGTGGCGGTCGAGCACGCGGCGGGGCGTATTCCGGTGATTGCCGGTGCGGGCGGTAACTCAACCCATGAGGCAATTAAATTAACGCGTTATGCGCACTCGGTGGGTGCGAATGCTACTTTGCAAGTGGTTCCTTATTACAATAAGCCGACGCAAGAGGGCTTGTATCAGCACTTTAAAGCGATTGCCGAGTCATCCGATTGTCCGGTCGTGCTTTATAATGTTCCGGGACGTACGGTTGCCGATTTGGCCAATGAGACGATTGTGCGTTTGGCTCAAGTGGATAACATCATTGGCGTGAAGGATGCGACCGGTGACATTGGGCGTGGGATTCAATTGCTCAAACAGGTGCCGAAAGATTTTGCGGTGTATAGCGGCGATGACTCGACTGCGGCGGCATTGATCTTGATGGGGGCGCAAGGCAATATTTCAGTTACAGCCAATATTGCGCCGAAATTGATGCATGATTTGTGTGTTGCTGCGCTCAATCAGGATGTGGTCGAAGTGCGTCGTTTGAACGCGGTGTTGTGCGATTTGAATAAATTGCTGTTTGTGGAAGCCAATCCAATCCCTGTGAAATGGGCGTTGGCGGAAATGGGCAAGATTGGTTTGGGCATACGTTTGCCATTAACCGTTTTGTCTGAGGGCAATCAGTCGGTGATTCGTGCGGCTTTAAAATCTGCACAATTAATTTAAGTTTTTCACCTATAGTCTCGGGTGTTTATCAATAGGCGACAGGTTTGTGTGTCGCTCAGTAAGCGTTAACCAGAGTATTTTCGATATACGCGTGTTATAACAGAGGATCTTACATGACGATTCAAAAATTCACCAAGACAGTGAAGGGTGCCATGACATTGGCGGTGTTGGGCGTGGCTTTATCAGCCTGTACCACCACCAGTCAGGAAAAAATCGATTATCGCAGCACAGTCAAAGGCTCGCCTTTGGAAGTGCCGCCGGGTTTGACCGATTATTCAAAAAATTCGCAGTATGATCTAAGCGGCGTGGTCAGCTACAAAACGGTGGCCTCGGGTCAGAATGTACCCGTCGGCGGTGCGCCGGTTTTGCTTGAGAGCAAAGACATGAGCATTGAGCGTGCGGGCGATACCCGTTGGTTGGTGATCAAGCGCCCAGCGGAGCAAGTATGGCCGGCATTGCAA
Source organism: uncultured Hydromonas sp. (assembly GCA_964502825.1). Lineage (GTDB taxonomy): Bacteria > Pseudomonadota > Gammaproteobacteria > Burkholderiales > Burkholderiaceae > CTSOIL-112. Next base: position 8,403 of record CAZCYS010000042.1, read on the forward strand.
ACTTTTTGGGAAGACAGCGGCTTTACACTGAAAACCAACCAGCCGAGCACCGGTATTATGGAAACCGACTGGGCTGAAAACCGTGCGAATCTGCCACAGACCGGCTTGCGTAAATTGATTGGCAAAGCCTTGGATTCCGTGTATGACACCGGTATGCGCGATATGTTCCGCACCCGCGTGGAAAAAACCAGCAATGGCACAGAGGTTTATATCAGCCATCGTGGTATGGAGGAGGTCTACACTTCTACCAATAAAGATTCCACCACGTGGCAGCCACGTCCAGCCGATCCTGAGTTGGAAGCCGAAATGTTGCGCCGTTTGATGGTGTCATTGGGTACGGATAAAAAAGCTGCCGATGCCGCTATGCAAAATGCCGCCAACAAACTCAAAGGTGCCGAAATTCGTGGCGAACAATTGGTGGTCAATGACTCGATGGAAAACACTTGGCGTCGCGTGGGTTTGAGCTTGGATCGTGCTGGTTTGTCGATTACGGATCGCAACTTATCGCAGCGTGTGTACTATGTCACGCCGAATCCGGATGATCGTGGTCTGTTCAAAAAATCGTTTGGCAAACTGAAAGAAACCTACCAAGTGCGTTTCACATCGATTTCGGCCAATCAAACGCAAGTGAGCTTTGCTGATAAAAACGGTCAACCGTACAGCGATCAAGGTTTGGCTCGCGTATTGAAAAATTTGAAAAATAGCTTGCAGTAATATGTCGGATTCCTACCTACGCTACGCCAGTCTGGGTAGCGGCAGCTCGGGAAATGCCACAGTCATCGAGGCGCGTTGTGAAGGTCAGACAACGCGCCTTTTGTTGGACTGTGGATTCTCGGTGCGAGATGCAGAAAAACGCTTGGCACGCCTGAATCTCAGCGGCGCAGATATTGATGCGCTGCTCATTACCCACGAACACGAAGATCACATCGGTGGTGCGGCGCGTTTTGTGCGTCGATACGGCTGCGATTTGTACATGTCGCGCGGTACTTACATCAGTGTGCTTAATCACAACACGCGTTCCTGCGCGCAATTGCCCGTGCAATTCTGTGCGCATCAACGGGCGCTGACGATTGGCTCGATAGACATTCTGCCGTATACCGTACCGCACGATGCGCGCGAACCACTGCAATTCGTGTTCTCAGCGCATGGACGACGGCTGGGTATATTGACCGATGTCGGTCATGTATCGCCGATGTTGACCGATGTGTTGCAAGGCTGCCATGCGCTGGTGCTCGAATTTAACTACGACGCGCAGAAAATGGCGGCTTCGACCAAATACCCGCCGTCACTCAAACAGCGCATCGTCGGCGCGTATGGGCACCTTGATAATCGCGATGCATATCAACTGTTATCACAACTGATACATTCGGAACTGCGCTCGGTGCACGCCGCGCACCTCTCGCGCGAGACCAATTCGCCCGACTTGGTCGCGCAAATGTTGGATGA
>CAZCYS010000043.1:0-9805 GCA_964502825.1 uncultured Hydromonas sp.
GACTGACTCATGATAAACACTCCTTTTTATTTGAATTTATGCGAGTTTTTGGGAAGAAAAAGAGGAACAAAGCTCCGCTGCCCAATTGTTATAGTTATGAAACAGCGTATATCGTAGCACCATGACGGTGCAAACTCAAAGTCAATCCAACCAAAAGAAACGGCGGTTTTATGCCGATTTACCAATAAAACCGAGAGAATAGAAAATTATCGCGAAAAGGTCATTCCGCCAACCGCCTTAACGGTTTTTCGCCTTGCTTGACGTGGTACGACGATCAGTTTTTATAGTTTTATGGGATTTGCCCGCTTGATTCGCACCGGTTCGGCTGCCGATGACCACTTTGGCTGCGATCAGCGCCGCCAGAGCCGTCACCGCCAACCCGAGGGGATCGGAAGGAAAAAACAGTTGTGTCAACATGCCCAATTCGCCAACGATCAGGCTGAACAGGCACGACCACAGCGCGATGGATTTGTACGCCACTGGCGATTGATTGGTTTTTTGCACCACCTTCGCGACAATCAGGCCGACGATGATGAGCCACAACTCTTGTTGAAAAAACATGTCACACATTCCTTGAGGATATTGAGGCAAACATTCGGCCGTCATTGAATTGGCGACATCAGACATAAGCCCATGCGCCTGCACAGTTTCTCGAATAAAGAGACATGATTGCGCATAGCCGTTTGCTCATTTGGCGGGTATAATACCAAGTTTCGTCAAAGCCTTCTCGGGCTTTTGGTTGATTGGGCGCAAAAAGCATTGGATCATCACCTAGTTTTCGCCCTCCTGTTTTCGTCCTCTATCGCAGTCACACATCACTTTATGGCTTTGTTCGTTATCGGCTTAAATCACACCACCGCTCCGCTGGCCTTGCGCGAGCGGATCGCGTTTGCGCCGTCCGAGCTGAACCATGCGCTGCCTGAGTTGCAAAACAGCCTGAACGACCCCGACGACACACAGGCGAACCAGCCCCCTGCGCAACTGGCCGTATTGTCCACCTGCAACCGCATGGAGGTGTATCTGAGCCATGCGCACGAACACAAGCACCCAGAACGCGCGATTTTGCAGTGGCTGGCGACCTACCACGATGTGCCCCTGAGTGAGTTGACCGAGCACATGTATATTTTGCAAGGCGAATCCGCGCTCAATCACGCGTTCGCCGTCGCCAGCGGCATGAACTCAATGGTGCTGGGCGAGCCGCAAATTTTGGGACAAATGAAACAAGCCGCACGTATCGCGTTCGAGGCCAACACCATGGGCAGTGAGCTGCGCCACTGGTTCGAAAAAAGTTTTGCCGTGGCCAAAGACGTGCGCACCAACACCGCGATTGGCGAACACTCCGTATCCATGGCCGCCGCTGCGGTCAAACTGGCCAAACGTGTCTTCGAAGACTTTCACCGCCTGCATGTGCTGCTGGTCGGCGCAGGTGAAATGATGGATGTCGTCGCCGCACACATCGTCGGTGCGCAACCGAAAAGCCTCACCGTCGCCAATCGCTCGCTCGAGCGCGCGCAGGCATTACTCGCCGCGCACCCGACGCCCAATGCACAAGCGATTCGCCTGACCGAACTGGCCGAGCAATTGGCACGCTTTGACGTCGTGGTCACCTGTACCGCCAGCACCCTACCGATCATCGGTCTGGGCATGGTCGAATCGGCGATCAAAGCACGCCGTCGCCGTCCCGTGGTCATGGTGGATCTGGGTGTACCGCGCGACATCGAGGCAGCCGTGAGCCAGTTGGACGACGCCTACGTCTACACCGTGGATGATTTGTCCAACATCGTTGCACACAACAGCGCACAGCGCACTGCCGCATTGGCCGACGCGCAAAAAATCGTGAACGCGCAAGTACAACAATTCATCGAAGAGCAAAAACGCCGTACCCACCGACCGCGCGTCCTGAATCTGCGTGCGCGCGCCGAACGCGTGCGCCAAAACGAATTGGAACGCGTCTTAGGCTCGCTCAACAGCCTGCAAGAACGCGGCGAGTTATCAAGCGAAACGCACAAAACCCTGCAAAATCTCTGCGCGCAACTATCGCAACGCCTGACCAACAAACTCCTGCACGAGCCGACCGTCGGCGTGCAAAACCCCGACGAAACCGTGCGCCAAGCATGGCAACTGGTCTCCAACCACTGGCTCAACGATCCGCACACAGAGCCGAGCAATGACACCCCCGCCAACAATGACAATGGCGAGCATTAGCCAGCCTGCTCAGTCCAAACCGTTTCATATTATTGTTGCGCACCACAGCGCCCATCGTATCATCTGACGCAGCCTATTTAAACCCCAGTGGCGCGCACGCTTTGACCCCACGAACCGCAACTCAACCCCAATTCAGACGCTTATGAAACCCTCCATGCGCGACAAGCTCAATCAACTGATTGATCGCCACCTCGAAATCAACCAATTGTTGCAATCACCCGACGTCACCGACGACATCGACAACTACCGCAAACTCACGCGCGAGCTATCCGAAATCACGCCCGTGGTCGAAACCTTTCAACAATACACACAGACCGAAGCCGACATCATCAGTGCCGAAGAGATGCTCGCCGACCCCGAGATGAAAGCCTTTGCCAATGAAGAGATTCAAAACGGCAAAGAGCGTCTGGAACAATTGCAAGTGCAATTGCGCACCATGCTGATCCCCAAAGACGAAAACGACACGCGCAACGTCATGCTCGAAATTCGCGCCGGAACGGGCGGCGAAGAATCCGCACTGTTCGCAGGCGACCTGCTGCGCATGTACAGCCGCTACGCCGAGCGACGTGGCTGGCGCGTCGAACTGATGAGCGAATCACCGTCCGATTTGGGCGGCTACCGCGAAGTCATCGTCGAGCTGTCCGGCACCGACGTATACGCCACCATGAAATTCGAGTCCGGCGGGCACCGCGTTCAGCGCGTCCCCGAGACCGAAACACAAGGCCGCATTCACACCTCCGCCTGTACCGTCGCAGTCATGCCCGAAGCGGCCGAAGTCGGCGAAGTCGAACTCAATCCGGCGGATTTGCGCATTGACACCTTCCGCGCGTCCGGCGCAGGCGGTCAACACATCAACAAAACCGACTCCGCCGTGCGCATCACCCACATCCCGACCGGCACTGTGGTCGAATGCCAAGACGACCGCAGCCAACACCGCAACAAAGAAAAAGCCATGAGAGTATTGGTGACGCGCATTCGCGACGCACAGGTTCAGGCGCAGCACGCCGAACAGGCCGCCACGCGCAAATCGCTGGTCGGCTCGGGCGATCGCTCCGAGCGCATCCGCACCTACAATTTTCCGCAAGGACGCATCACCGACCACCGCGTCAATCTGACGTGGTACAAAATCGATGCGATGATGGAAGGCGACTTGGACGATATGTTCAACGCTTTGGCCGCAGAATATCAGGCCGAACAGTTGACCGCACTGGGCGAGGATTGAGTAGGATTCATTCGGTCGCTCATCAAACAAAAAACCCGACGCAACGTCGGGTTTTTATGGATACTGCAAACAGGGATTACATACCCTTAGGCATATTGTCATAGAACGCCGACTTGCTGGCCGGAGCACCACTCACACGACGCACACCCGTGAATTTGGTTTTCCAGTAGCCGGATTCCAGAGTGTCAAAACGCACACGCGAGCGCGAATTCGGCGCATGAACAAACATACCATTACCGACATAAATACCCACATGCGAATTGCTAAAGCCACGGGTATTGAAAAACACCATGTCGCCCGGACGCACTTCCGAGGTCGCAACGCGCTCACCCATTTGCGCTTGCTGCGCCGCCGTACGTGGCAAATTTACACCGACTGAAGATTTGTATACATATTGAACATAACCGCTGCAATCCAGACCGGTTTCAGGATTGGTACCGCCAAAACGGTATTTCACACCAATCAATTGCATGGCTTTGCCAAGTAATTTTTGTGCAAAACCATCATCAGCAGCCATTGCCGACGTGCTGCCCAAGCTCAAACTCAGAGCCGTTGCCACGACCGCAGCCGCTTTCATCCATTGTTTTAAAATCATTTGTTCTTCCTACGGCCACTGTTGCACCACGACGCGACAGAAAAAGTGTTTCGCGCCAACACACACAGCAGCTTTGTTGTTCGATACGAACCACCAACCTCCCAATCGGCTTCGTTCGCTCCATCAACCTCTAAAAATTACGCCAAAATCATAGACTTAGCAAATTAACTGGGCATTTTACTCCCCCAAAAGAGGGTTGTCAAACCGAAGGCCGATTTAATTGCCTCTTTTGCATGAAAGTTTGGTTGCAAAACCGAGCATAATCATCAAAACAATCGGCTCACCCGATGCCGGATGAGCCGATAATTTTTGATTAAAATCAAACAGTTGCGTAAAAACCAGATTACTGCGGCACATAACCGGCGGCAGCGTCCGCGCCATCACCAAAGAAAAAAGCTTCGCATTGTTTGAGCAGATACTGACGTGCGCGCGGATCGAGCATCGACAGGCGGTTTTCATTGATCAGCATGGTTTGGTGTTTGAGCCATTGCTGCCAACCTTCTTTGGAAATATTCTCAAAAATCTTTTGTCCCAATGCGCCCGGCACCGGTGGAAAATCCAGCCCTTCGGCCTCAGTACCCAAACGCAAACATTGAACCATGCGAGCCATAGTCACTCCCCTTTATTTTGAAATGGATTAAATTTTCTTCACAAAAATTTGTGAACGACGTTGCCAATTATAAATCTTCTGCCGATTATCGGGCAAATCATTGACCGTACCGGGCACAAATCCGTGCTTGAGGAACCAATGCGCGGTACGCGTGGTCAGCACGAACAATGCTTTCATACCCTCGCGACGCGCACGCGCCTCAATGTGTTCGAGCATCCGCTCGCCAAAACCCATGCCTTGCATCGACGGATCGACCGAGAAACAGGCCATTTCACCCATTTGTTCTTCTTTGAACGGATACAGCGCGGCACAGCCGAAAATCACATTATCGTACTCAAGTACGCTGAAAAATGGTAATTCGGCCTCTAATTTTTCGCGCCCGCGCGGAACCAGCGTCCCATCCTGCTCCAACGGAGCGATCAATTGCAAAATCCCGCCCAAATCATCGACCGTGGCCACACGCAGACTTTCCAAACTGTTCTGCGTGACCATACAGCCAACGCCATCGTGTTGGAACAATTCGAGCAACACACCGCCATCGAGCTTGGCCGGTACGATGTGCGCGCGCGGTACGCCCGCGTTGACCGCATCGCACACCGCCGCCAGCGTCTGGCGCAGGAAGCTGCCCACCGGCAAGGTTTCTTCCAGAGCCTCGGCCTGACGCACGTCCAAGGTTTGAATCTGTTCGCCGTGCTCATCCAGTACATCCTCGTGCGAGAGAATGATCAGTTTGTCGGCATGAATCTGACTGGCGACCGCTGAGGCCAACTCCGGCGTGGAGAGGTTAAACACCTCGCCCGTCGGCGAGAAGCCCAAAGGCGAGAGCAACACCACCTGATCGGCCTTGAGTTGCGCCTCGATCGCTTCGCGGTTGACCTTGCGCACCACGCCCGCGTGTTGGTAATCCACGCCATCCAGTACGCCCACCGGTTTCGCGGTGATGAAGTTGCCCGACACCACATGGATGGATGAGCCGGCCATCGGCGTATTCGGCAGCCCTTGGCTAAACGCCGCCTCGACCGACAAACGCACCGCACCGCAGGCCTCTTTGACCGCCTCCAGCGTATCGGCACTGGTGACGCGAATGCCGTTGACGAATTCGGATGGAATCTGGCGCAGCATCAATTGTTTTTCAATCTGCGGGCGGGCGCCCGGAATCAGCACAATGCGCATACCCATCGCAATCAGCAGGCTGACATCGAACACCAAATCCTGCAAATCGCCGTTGTCAATCAATTCACCGCCAAAAGCAATGACAAAGGTTTTGTTGTGAAAGGTATGTACATACGGCGCGACATCGCGCAGCCACTGCACGAACTGATGCGGCAGTACCGTTCGCATTTCTGCCACGGTAGTTTCAGTAGCGGGGGTGATCGGGGTCATGGGCATATCTATCGAATGAGCGGTAACAATTCAGCAGGCAAAACGAGTGCAAATGAGTGCATTGAGCACTGCCGCGCGGCCATCAGGTATCAAAGCAAATATAAAAATGGATTGAGGGCGAAGACTTTGTATTGTAAAACAAAGCGTTTTAAAAAGTGGATATTTTCCGACCGATCGCATCTATCTTTCGGCGAATGATCTATCTCCGCGTAGAACAGCAGTCCAACAAACAACGCCTGCGCCTTAGCCCAAACGCGCGCCGAGCATTTCCTGTGCGTGCTCACGCGTGGCGCTGGTGATGGTCACACCGCCCAACATACGGGCGATTTCGTCGATGCGCTGCGTCTCATCCAGCACATCGATGGTCGAATACGTCGCACCGTTCGCCGTGGCTTTCGAGACGCGCCAGTGGTGCGTCCCCTGCGCCGCCACCTGTGGTAAATGCGTCACACACAGCACTTGGCGACTGGCGCCAATTTGTGCGAGCAGTTTGCCCACGACCTCGGCGACTGCGCCGCCAATACCCGAATCCACTTCGTCAAAAATCAGCGTCGGCACCGGATTGACCGCGCTGGTGATCACCGACAAAGCCAAACTGATGCGTGCCAATTCGCCACCGGAGGCGACTTTGTGTAAAGCTTGCAGCGCCACGCCCGCGTGACCGGCCACTTGAAATTCAATCGCGTCCATGCCGAACGCCGATGGCGCTGCGTCGCTGATCGCGATATCAAAGCGCCCGCCGGTCATGTTCAGCGTCTGCATGCTCGCGGTTACGGCTTTGGCCAATTGTTTCGCGGCTTTTTGCCGCGCTTGGCGCAATTTGAGGGCATGTTGCTCAAACGCGGCGTAGGCATTTTGCTCGGCCAATTGCAGCGCGTCCAAATCCATGCCGTGTTGCAATTGCGCCAGTTGACTTTGCAAATCGTGCCAATGCGCGTGTAAATCCTCCGGCTCCACCCGCAATTTGCGCGCCTGCTCGTGCCACGCGCTCATGCGACGGTCGATTTCGTCCCAACGCGACTCGTCTAAATCGGCGCGCTGGCTGTAGTGATTAAGTGCATGACCGGCCTCTTGAATCTGAATCAAAGCCGAATCCAACAATTCAAGCGTTTCGTTCAGCCGTTCATCCAGTCGCGCCAACGCCGATACCGCATTCATCTGCTCGCGTACTTGGTCAGCCAGCGCGCGGTCATCCTCCACCAAAGCGTGCGCCGCCGCCGAACTGCCTTGGATCAAGGTGCTGGCATGTGCCAAGCGCGAATGCTCGGCGGACAGCGTTTCCCACTCGTCCGCCTGCGGCGCGAGCGTGTTCAGTCCATCCAATTGCCAGTTGAGCGCGTCGATGCGCTCACCCATGTGGGCGCTGTCCTGCTCGGCTTGCACACGCGCTTTTTGTACGTGTTGCCAGTGTTGGTAGGCGGCGCGCACGGCGACACGCAGCTCGCCCAGTTGCGCGTGGTTGTCCAGTAAATCGCGTTGTGACGCGGGTTTGAGCAGTAATTGATGCGCGTGCTGGCCGTGAATGTGTACCAGTTGCTCACCCAAATCGCGCAATTGCGTCAGGGTCACACTCACACCGTTGACAAACGCGCGGCTCTTGCCCTGGGTGTCAATCGTGCGACGAATCAAGAGTGTATCCGCTTCATCCCCACTCAATTCCTGCTCGTCCAGCCACGCGGCGACTTCCTTTGAAATGCTCAATTCGGCGGTGATGTCGGCCTTGTCGGCGCCCTGCGCGACCAAACTTGCATCGGCGCGCTCGCCCAACAGCAAGCCAATCGCGTCAAGCAAAATCGATTTGCCCGCGCCCGTCTCGCCCGTGAGTACGGTAAAGCCCGACTCGATGTCCAAATCGAGGGCTTTCACAATGACGAAATGACGCAGACTGAGACGCACCAGCATGGTTAGCTCACTATTGAATTACAGAGGACGCGACGGATTGAGCTGCCAATTGAGTTTTTGGCGCAAAGTCGCAAAGTAGTTGTACGACAGCGGATGCCAGAACACCGCCTGATGCGGCGCGAGGCGGATGTGCAGTTGATCGCCCTGCACCGCGTAGGAAAACACTTGGGTATCGCAGTGAATCGCCGCTTCGCGTTTGGATGTAATTTCAAGCTGAATCCGACACGAATTCGGCAGAACAATCGGGCGATTGGACAAAGACTGCGGCGCCACCGGCGCAAGCGTGATTCCCGCCAACTGCGGGTGCAAAATCGGGCCGTTGGCTGCCAGCGAATACGCGGTCGAACCGGTCGGCGTGGCGATGATCAGCGAATCGGCGCGCTGGCGGTACATGAACTGCTCATTCACATTCACGTTCAGCTCCAGCATCCCTTCGACACTGCGCCGCGCCACCACCACGTCATTGAGCGCGGTTCCGGTGAACAGCACTTCATTCTCACGCACGACTTTGACCTGCAACATATCGCGCGCTTCCACCTCAAAACGCTTGTCTACGAGGATTTCGCGCAAAGCATTCGGCGCATCGGCCAGTGCAATATCGGTAATGAAGCCCAAATGCCCCTGATTCACGCCGATCAACGGCAAACCATACGGCGCGACCTCGCGCGCCACGCCCAGCATCGTACCGTCGCCACCGACCGAAATCAGCACATCAGCGGTCTGCGCGATCTGATCAAGCTCCACTCGCGGGTAATCGGTGAGCTGGAAATAATCATGCGTGCGCGCCTCAATCACCGCCTGCTTGCCCAAATCCGCAATGATGCGCAACACCTGCAACAGCGGCTCGGGCGAAGTGTCCGGCGCAAGCCGACCCACCACGGCGACCGTGCGAACGTCTAAATCATAGGAGCAATGGGGAAGGGTGCGGTTTGAATTCATGCGCGCATTGTAAAGCATTGCGTCAGTCGAAACAATCTGAACGCGGTACGACGTCGCGCAAAGCCAACTCAATGCAACCCAACGCGCTCATTTACGCCAAAATCGCCTCAATCGCACTCAACTCATCCGCCGCGAAGTCCAAACGCTGCAAGCACGCCAGCGAATCACGCAACTGCTCCGCACTGCTCGCGCCAACCAACACCGAAGTGATGCGCGGGTCTTTGAGCAGCCACGCCAGCGCCATTTGCGCCAGACTTTGACCGCGCGCCTGCGCCAACTCATTCAGCGCCCGAATCTGCGCCAATCGCGCCTCGGTAATTTGATCGCTTGTCAGAAAACCATGCGCCTTACCCGCACGCGAATCGGTCGGAATGCCGTGCAAATAGCGATTGCTCAACATCCCCTGCGCCAACGGCGAAAATGGAATGCAGCCAACGCCTTTATCCGCCAGCACATTGAGCAAACCCTCCTCCACCCAACGGTCCAACATCGAATAACGCGGCTGATGAATCAGACACGGCGTGCCCAATTCGCGCAGCATGTCGATCGCCTGCGCAGCCAACGGCGCAGGATAATTCGACAAACCGACGTACAACGCCTTACCCTGACGCACCATCAAATCCAGCGTACTCATGGTTTCGTACAGCGGCGTGTCGGGATCGGGGCGGTGGTGGTAAAAAATATCCACATAATCCAGCCCCATGCGTTTCAAACTCTGATCCAAACTGGCGACCAAATACTTTTTCGAGCCAAAATCCCCATACGGTCCATCCCACATGGTGTAACCGGCTTTGGACGAAATAATCAATTCATCCCGATACGGGCGAAAATCGCGTTTGAGGATGGCGCCGAAGTTCTCCTCCGCCGAGCCGGGCGGCGGCCCGTAATTATTCGCCAGATCAAAATGCGTCACACCGCAGTCAAACGCCGTGCGCAGGGTCTGCCGATA
>CAZCYS010000044.1:0-9703 GCA_964502825.1 uncultured Hydromonas sp.
GTTTCACCCGACAACTACCGCAGTAACCCGCACGGCATTGATACTCGACCTCATGGCCGGTGCGCGCGAGTGCATCCAGCAGGCTTTCGCCTTCTTTGAGTTCAAACGAGTAGTCGTGGGTGGTGATACGCATGGGAGATATTGGGATTGGACGCTTAGAAAAAATTCAGGCGCACAACCCAAAGGAAAAACCCCGAGCGATGCGCCTGCTGTGATTTTAAGCGAATTACAGCTCGAAGTCGCTCAGATCGCTGGAATTGATTTCGGCGTTGATTTGACCCACCAAATAGGAGCTGACCTCGACTTCTTGCGGGGCGACTTGCACGTTATCCGAAGACAGCCATGCGTTGATCCACGGAATCGGGTTTTGCGTCGCATGGACAAAAGCAGGCGTGAGGCCAACCGCACTCATGCGCAGATTGGTGATGTATTCGACGTACTGCGCCAAAATATCTTTGTTCAGGCCAATCATCGAGCCGTCTTTGAATAAATATTCGGCCCAGTTTTTCTCCTGCTCGGCAGCGCGTTTGAACAGATCAAAGCACTCCTGCTCGCATTCACGGGCGATTTCAACCATCTCCGGGTCATCCTGACCGCTGCGCATCAGATTCAAAATATGTTGTGTGCCGGTCAAATGCAGGGCTTCGTCACGCGCAATCAGCTTGATGATTTTCGCATTGCCTTCCATCAATTCACGCTCGGCAAAGGCAAACGAGCAGGCAAAGCTGACGTAGAAACGAATCGCTTCAAGCGCATTCACGCACATCATGCACAAGTACAGTTTCTTTTTCAGATCGCGCAACGACACGGTGTAATCACGGCCATTCATGTGATACGTGCCTTCACCGAACATTTGATAAACCTGCGTCGCATGAATCAGATCATCGTAATAATGCGAAATTTCCTTCGCACGTTCGATGATATGCTCATTGCGCACAATGTCGTCAAAAATCACCGATGGATCGGTCACGATGTTGCGAATGATGTGGGTGTACGAACGTGAATGCACCGTCTCTGAAAACGACCAAGTTTCAATCCAAGTTTCCACCTCAGGCAAAGACACCAGAGGCAGCAGCGCGACGTTCGGACTGCGCCCCTGAATCGAATCAAGCAAGGTTTGGTATTTCAAGTTACTGATGAAAATGTGTTTCTCATGTTCCGGCAGTGCTTGATAGTCCGCGCGATCACGCGAGACATCCACCTCCTCCGGTCGCCAGAAAAAGGACAATTGTTTTTCGATCAACTTCTCAAAAACAACGTGCCTTTGCTGGTCATAGCGCGCCACATTAACGTTTTGCCCGAAAAACATCGGTTCTGCGATTTGGTTATTCGGCGTTTGACAAAACGTACTGTAGGGGTGACTCAGGTGAACGTTACTCATTTTATACTTCGCAATAAATTATTTTTAAATCAACAGGCTATATTCTATATTTAAACCAAAACATTAGATTTTACAAGCGCCTGATGCACAGTCATCGTCCGCGACTTGAACATCAAATTGCGCATCATCCGCACCATCACGGGTGTTGTGATAGTACAAAGTTTTCAAACCGTATTTGTAGGCCATCAGCAGATCGGTTAGCAATTGTTTCATCGGCACGCGGCCATCTTCGAAACGCTGCGGATCGTAGTTGGTATTCGCAGAAATCGACTGATCGACGAATTTTTGCATCACCGCTACCAACTTCAGATAGCCCTGATTGTTCGGCATTTGCCAGAGCAATTCATATTTGGATTTGAGTTGCTCGTAATCCGGTACGACTTGCTTGAGCACACCGTCTTTCGAAGCTTTGACGGTCACCAAACCACGCGGCGGCTCAATGCCGTTGGTCGCATTGGCAATCTGGCTGGAGGTCTCAGACGGCATCAATGCGGTCACGGTGCTGTTGCGCAAACCGTCTTTGACGATGGCTTGACGCAAACCTTCCCAGTCGTAGTGCAGCGGCTCGGCGCAAATGCCATCGACGTCTTTTTTGTAGCTGTCAATCGGCAGAATGCCTTGCGCATAGGTGGTTTCGCTGAATGCTCCGCATGCGCCCTGCTCACGCGCCAGCTGATTGGAGGCTTTGAGCAAGTAGTATTGAATGGCTTCAAATGTGCGGTGGGTCAAGCCCAGCGCGGAATCATCCGAGTAGCGCACGTCATTTTTCGCCAAATAGTAGGCAAAGTTAATCACACCCACGCCGAGCGAACGACGCTTCATGCTGGCGATATAGGCTGCTTTGATTGGGTAGTCTTGGTAATCCAGTAAAGCGTCCAGCGCACGAATGATCAAATCGGCCAAGTTTTCCAGCTCGTCCAGATTTTCCAACGCACCCAAGTTGAACGCGGACAAAGTACACAGCGCGATTTCGCCCTCTTCGTCATTGATGTCATTCAGCGGCTTGGTTGGCAAAGCGATTTCCAAGCACAAATTCGACTGACGCACCGGTGCGAGTTTCGGATTGAACGGGCTGTGGGTGTTGCAGTGATCGACGTTTTGAATGTAGATACGACCTGTACCGGCGCGCTCTTGCATCATCAGACCAAATAGTTCTACCGCCGGAATGCGTTGTTTGCGAATGGTTTCATCCTGCTCGTATTGCTCATACAGGCGCTCGAATTCGTCCTGATCGGCAAAGAATGCTTCGTACAAGTCCGGCACATCGTGCGGTGAAAACAGTGTGATGTCCTGGTTTTTGATCAGACGTTGGTACATGGTTTTGTTCAACTGTACGCCGTAGTCCATATGGCGCACGCGATTTTCTTCTACGCCTCGGTTGTTTTTCAGCACCAGCAGCGATTCGACTTCCAGATGCCACAGCGGATAGAACAAAGTGGCCGCACCACCGCGCACGCCGCCTTGCGAACAGCATTTAACCGCCGTTTGGAACAGTTTGTAGAACGGAATACAGCCGGTGTGCTGTGCCTCGCCACTGCGAATCGGGCTGCCGAGTGCGCGAATGCGACCGGCATTGATACCGATACCGGCGCGTTGCGACACGTATTTGACAATCGCGCTGGTAGTCGCGTTAATCGAGTCCAAACTGTCATCACATTCGATCAATACGCAGGAGCTGAATTGACGCGATGGTGTGCGCACGCCGGACATAATCGGCGTCGGCAAGGAAATTTTGAAGGTTGAAACCGCGTTGTAAAAACGCTTGGCGTAGTCCAGGCGCGTCGCTTTCGGGTAGTTGGCAAACAGGCACATGGCCACCAACATGTATAAAAATTGCGGACTTTCGTAGACTCTCTTGGTCACGCGGTCTTGCAACAGGTATTTACCTTCGAGCTGTTTCACTGCCGCATAGGCAAAGTTCAAATCACGCTCGTGTTGAATCTCGGCATCTAACTCGGCGAACTCCTCCGGTGTGTAGTCCGCCAAAATATGCGCGTCGTATTTGCCCATTTGGGTCAATTTGCTGACATGATCGAATAGCGACGGAGGCTCGTACTGACCGTAGGCGATTTTGCGCAAATGGAAAATCGCCAAACGCGCTGCTAAGTATTGATAATCCGGGTATTCGGGCGAAATCAAATCCGCCGCAGCCTTGATGATGGTTTCGTGAATATCCTGTGTACGAATGCCGTTGTAGAACTGAATGCGTGATTTGAGCTCCACTTGCGAGACCGAAACGTTGTTCAGCCCTTCTGCCGCCCAAGTAATGACGCGGTGGATTTTATCTAAATCAATGGGTTCTTGGCGACCGTCTCGTTTGGTGACCAGGATATTGTCTGTGTTCATAGGGCGTGAACCTTTATAAATTAATTGTAATCGTCGGTTAAATAAAAGCTTTTAAATCCTATAAGCGCATGGCGTAACGGATACAGCGAATGCAAGGACTGCTCACATGCTCGCACGAAGCTGTACGAAAGCACGCAGATGACAGACATTGATTCACTCAAGGTATGTGCCTGCTTTTGGTTCGAAAGCCTGCACATCAGCACGTCGCGGTAGGTATCTGACTTTAGCACTTGGAACGCTCGAGCAGTGCCTCACAGTTGCGCCACAGTCCGTGATTTTCACACGGTTCCCTACATCCAATCAGGGGTTTTTCAAGCATTCGCGCGTGGATGTGATGGGTGCATCATATCAAAAATTTGAGCACACTTGTAGCATGAAAGCAGGGATTTTTTTAGCCGAAAATGGTGCTTTTCCCTTGACTTTGAGGCGAACTGCTCAAGCCCTGCATATTTACTGGCTCAGGATCACTTAATCCAGATCAATGTCCAAAATCGACATCGTCAAGGTGTAAGAAATTTCCCCGTCGTCCTCGTCTTTATAAATCGTCGCGATGAATTCGTCGTGCAAATACACTTCGGCACTGTCTTTGGCTTTGCTCAATTTGAGGCGAAAATCCGAGCCGAATTGATTCACGAGGTAGTTTTCCAGTTTGATGAGTTCTGTTTTGTCCATTTTATTGATCCATTGGGTTTGAGATATTTGATGTTTTAAGTACGACCCTGAATGATACCCGATTTTGTCAGGCATCAAATAAAAATGGGCACAACGCCCAGGCCGCACCCATTTTTATTTTAAAATCAATCAGTTGCAATTCTATTCTAAAGCTTTCAGATTCTGAATGATTTCACCGGCCATAGGCTGTGCATCACCGTACAACATACGACAGTTATCGGTGTAGAACAAAGCGTTTTCAATACCGGAGTAGCCCGTGCCTTTGCCGCGCTTGATGACAATCACGTTTTGCGCGTAATCGGCGTTCAAAATCGGCATGCCGTAAATCGGGCTGGATTTGTCGGTACGTGCGCTTGGGTTCACCACGTCGTTCGCGCCGATGATCAGGGCGACGTCGGCTTGGCCGAATTCTTCGTTGATTTCTTCCAGATCAAAAATCTTGTCATACGGTACACCCGCCTCGGCCAACAGCACATTCATGTGCCCCGGCATACGTCCTGCGACCGGATGAATGGCGAATTTGACTTCCACACCCGCTTTTTCGAGCAAGCCCGCCATTTCCCAGACTTTATGCTGCGCATGCGCCACCGCCATGCCATAGCCCGGCACAATGATGACTTTGCTGCCATAACGCATCAATGATGCGGCATCAATCGCCGAAAGCTCCTTCATCGAACCTGCAATCGCCTGACCGCCCTGCGCTTCGCCGGTGATCGGCGTAAACAGGATGTTCGCCAGCGGACGGTTCATCGCTTTGGCCATCAATTGGGTCAACAGCGTACCCGCAGCACCGACCACGATACCCGCGATGATCAGCGCCGGATTGCCCAAGACATAACCCTCAAAGCCCACTGCCAAGCCGGTAAACGCGTTAAACAGTGAAATCACCACTGGCATATCCGCGCCGCCAATCGGCATGGTCACCACCACACCCAAGACCAGCGCGACGATGAAAAACAGCACGATCAGCCAGCCCGAAGCCGGTGCAAACGCGACCATCATAAAGCCGAGCATAATCGCCGCCACCGCCAAAGCGACATTCACGGTATTTTGCGCGGGCAGGCGATGCGCTTTTTTGATCAAACCTTGCAATTTGCCAAACGCCACGCATGAGCCGGTGAACGACACCGCACCGATCAACGCACCCAATACCGCCAAAATCAGTGTGCCGGTGCTGTGTACATCGCCTTTGGCAAACTCAATCGCGGCAATGGCCGCCGCCGCGCCACCACCCATACCGTTGTAAATCGCCACCATCTGCGGCATATCGGTCATTTGTACTTTTTTACCGGAAATCCATGCGGCAGACGCGCCAACCACCAAGGCCAGCAACATCAAGCCAATATTGTTCAGATGCGGCACAAAAAACGTACCGAAAATCGCCAGCAGCATGCCCACACCCGCCCAAACAATCCCGCGACGCGCGGTGGTGGGCGAGCTCATGCCCTTCAAACCAAAAATAAACAACAAAGCACCGGCAAACCATGCCGCTTGTACATAAAACGGAATGCTCATGATTGCCCCCCTGTCTTGTTATCAGACGGCTCTTTTTTCTTAAACATGGCGAGCATTCGCTCGGTTACCACATAGCCGCCCGCTGCATTGGCCGCGCCTAATGCGACTGCGAAAAAGCCAATCGCCATTTCCAGCGGCGTTTCCGCATGACCCAAGGCAATCATTGCCCCAACCACGACCACGCCGTGAATGAAGTTGGAGCCGGACATCAGCGGCGTGTGCAAAATCACCGGTACTTTACTGATGATTTCGTAGCCGACAAACGCAGCCAACATAAAAATATAAATCGCGAGCATACCATCCATGATTATTCTCCCAAAACTTGTTTGACGCCGGTGTGTACGGTCGCACCGTCTTTGCACAACAACGAACCGGCAATCACTTCGTCCTGCCAATCAATATTCAACTCGCCGTCTTTGATGAACGGTGACAAGAAGTTGTACAGATTTTTGGCGTATAACTCAGAGGCATGCGTCGGCATACGCGACGGCAAATTCACCGGCCCGACGATGGTCGCATTGTGTGCTTGAATCGTTTGGCCGGCCTGCGTCAGCGCGCAGTTACCACCGGATTCGGCCGCCATATCGACCACCACCGCGCCCTGCTTCATACCGGCGATCATCGCTTCGGTGATGATCAGTGGTGCTTTTTTGCCCGGAATCGCCGCCGTGGTGATGAGCACGTCCGCGCTGGCAACCGCTTTGGCGAGGCGATCGGCCTGCTGAGCTTTTTCCTCTTCGGTCAATTCACGCGCATAGCCACCCGCGCCATCCGCCGAAACGCCGGTATCGACGAATTTTGCGCCGAGCGATTCGACCTGCTCTTTTGCTGCCGAGCGCACATCATACGCATCCACCATTGCACCCAAACGCTTACAAGTCGCAATCGCCTGCAAACCGGCAACACCCGCGCCAATCACCAATGCGCGCGCCGGACGAATCGTGCCTGCCGCCGTGGTCAACATAGGGAAAAATTTGGCGCTGTGCGACGCACCGATCAGTGCGCATTGATAGCCCGAACACGCACCCTGCGACGATAGCGCATCCATGCTCTGCGCGCGCGAAATGCGAGGCAATAACTCCAAGGCAAACGCGCTGATGTTGCGCGCATTCAGTGCCGCCAAGCGCTCTTGACTCTCGTATGGTTTGAGCAAGCCAATCAATACGGCGCCATGCGGCATTTGCTCGATTTCCTCTAAGGTCGGCGGCGTTACTCGCATGATAATCTGCGCGTTTTGATAGGCCTCGGCCTGAGCTTGGGTTATCTCGGTATTCAGATAATCCGCATCGACAAAGTGGCTGTTCAACCCTGCCCCTTGCTCCATGCGCAATTGCGCGCCCAATGCGGAAAACTTTTTGGCCGTCTCAGGTGCCAAAGCCACCCGACGCTCGCCTTCCAAGTGTTCGCGCCCCACTGCAATCGTGATTGGCATAATGACACTCCGTTGTTTGATCGAAGGCTTCATTTTAACACCGTACAAGCGATTGGAAAACGATTTCAGCGCTTTAAAGACAATCCTTTGAGCAATTCCTTTGACTTACATTGCGTTCAGTTAAACCCTTTTAAAAGCCAATATCGCAAACCGTATGGTTGCAACAAGATGCCAAAGCCCCTAACGCTCTCGGTCATTTTTCCTCATGCTTTATGCTATAGTGCCTCATGCAAGCAAATCACCCCCCTCACCTTCATTGGCACGAAAACGATGGGCCACACCAAGCCCGCTGGATTTCAGAAGCCAAGCATCCGCCACCCAAACACCTCACTTTGGCCGACGACACCCTGCCTGCCGATCAAGCCTATCGGCTCGCCAGCGCCGGGCACGGATTACTTTGGCGCGGGGATTTTCAAAATGCGCGGCATTTGTTACAAGCGCTCATGCGTCGTATCGACAAACCGAAAAAGTCGGCGAAAAAAGTCGCGCCCGCAGCAACGCCATTAGAGCAATTTCATCGCCATCGCATGGCGCAAGCACAGCGCGCGCATATACTGAACGCCATCCTGATCCCAGTCCAAGCCGACCATCGAATTGACCTACGCCGCGCGCCCGAGGTCGCACAAGCCTGTGCTGAAGTGCTGGGCGAACAAACCGAGCCGTATGTGCTGTCGTTGCGCCAATTGCAGGCACTCATCGCCGCACATGAATGGCGCAAAAAAGGCGTGTTGATCCCCGCGTTGAACGCACACATTCACCCGCACTACGGCGTATTCTCACCAATACGCGGTGAATATCTGGAGCTGCTCATGCAGGCCGAATTACCGCCCAACTGCACTACAGCATGGGACATTGGCACGGGAACCGGTGTGATTGCCGCCATTTTAGCCAAACGCGGCATCCCCAATATCACTGCGACCGATACCGATGAACGCGCTTTGCACTGCGCTCGCGAGAATATCGAGCGATTGGGCTACACACGACAGATTCAAATACAACAGGCCAACCTGTTTCCCGATGCGCCTGATACGCCCAATGCCCGTGCGGATTTGATTGTCTGCAACCCACCGTGGTTACCCGCCAAAGCCAGTTCACCAGTGGAGCATGCGGTATTTGACGCGGGCGGCGCGATGCTCAAAGGCTTTTTATCCGGCGTGGCACAGCACCTGAGCGAACGCGGTCAAGCATGGCTCATCATGTCTGATTTAGCCGAGCATCTCGGACTGCGCCAATTAGATGAAATCCCACAACTGATCACGCAGCATGGATTAATCTTGGTGCAGCGGCTTGATATTCGCCCGAAACACGGTAAAGCCTTCGATGCAAGCGACCCGCTGCACGCCGCGCGCTCGAAGGAAATCACCTCCTTGTGGTGTTTGGGCAAAATCTAAACCCTGCGCCCACACGTAAAAATGCCACCGAAATCGGTGGCATTTTTAATAAGCTCCATACATCAAAACGGTGACATCCGGGACAATACGTCATCCTTGGTTTTGATTTTATGATATACCGCACCAACCACATGCAGTACCAACAAAATCACAAAAACCGCCGCGCCCGTTTCGTGCATTTCGCCCAGAGTATGCGCCAGTGGCTCGTTTTTATCGATCAACGTTGGCAAATTGAACAAGCCAAACACGCTCACAGGGAAACCTTTGGCATTGCTGATCAGCCAGCCGACGAACGGCATGGCGAGCATCACCACCATCAACAAGCCATGAACAGACTTTTCGACCAAGCGCATGGCACCTTGATTCACCGATGGTGGAATTTTGCCCATATTGCGCATGCGATTGATAATACGCACAATACCGAAAATAAAGACCAGCGCGCCCAATGATTTATGCAACGGCATCAAGCCGCGATTGTCATCCATCATCCAGCCGACGACCAAAGTGGCGATCATCAATATAGCCAATAATGCATGAAGAATGATCATTGACATCGGGTATTTGTGCTTGGTGTTCATAGTCTCTCCTAAAGATATTGTGTGAAGCGTCCGTTTGGGAAGTGGCGAATTATACCCGAATTTGCTCCCGGCATCTGTTTTCGCCTGTTCTGCACATTTGCCTTATACCTGACGCGCCAACTGCGCCGCGATACCGATATAGTTCGCCGGTGTCATTTGCAACAAGCGCGCTTTTTCGTCTTCGGGAATGGCGAGATTTTGGATGAACGTTTGCAATGCCTCGCGGGTAATGCCCTTGCCACGGGTCAACTCTTTGAGCTGCTCGTACGGATTTTCAATACCATAACGGCGCATCACGGTCTGAATCGGCTCGGCCAACACTTCCCAAGTCGTGTCCAAATCCGTGTTCAATGTGTCCGCGTTCAATTCCAGTTTACCCAAACCGCGC